>URVO01000066.1 GCA_900551335.1 uncultured Phascolarctobacterium sp. | reverse complement strand
AAAAGATCTGCGCATCGACACCTACCGCGCGAGCGGCGCAGGCGGCCAGTACGTAAATAAAACGGAATCTGCTGTACGTATTACGCATATTCCGACAGGCATTGTGGCACAGTGCCAGGACGAAAAATCGCAGCTGAAGAACCGCGAAAAATGTATGCGCGTGCTGCGTGCGCGTATTCTGGAGAAGGCGCAGGAGGAGCAGCGTGCTGCTACCGCTGAGGACCGCAAGAGCCAGGTTGGTACCGGTGACCGCAGCGAGCGTATCCGTACCTACAACTATCCGCAGGGACGCGTAACTGATCACCGCATCGGCTTGACGCTGCATAAGCTTGACAGCATCGTCAACGGCGATATGGATGAGCTTTTAGATGCCTTGATTACGGCAAAACAAAGTGAACAATTACGACAGGTGAAGTAAAATGAGCAATGCTGTCTGGACGATAATGAAAATTTTAAACTGGACGAAGCAGTACTTTGCAGAAAAGGGCGTGGAGGATCCACGCTCTGATGCCGAAGTACTGCTTTGTGCTGTCTTAAAGTGCGAGCGCCTGACGCTGTATGTGGACTTTGAGCGTCCGCTGACGGAGGAGGAGTTGGCCTTGATGCGCAAGTATGTGCAGCGACGTGCTCAGCATGAGCCGATCAATTATATCCTGGGCGAGAAGGCGTTTATGCGCAATGTTTTTAAGGTTACGCCGGCAACGCTTGTGCCGCGGCCGGAAACAGAGCTGCTCGTGGAAAGCCTGGTGAAGGCGGCACCGTTTTTGCAGCCTGAGGGCGATGTGAAAATCCTTGATATCGGCACAGGCAGCGGCGCGATTATCGTTTCGCTGCTGGATTATTTGCCGCAGGCTAAGGGCGTGGGCGTGGATATCAGCGTGGACGCCTTGGTTGTGGCGAAGGAGAATGCCGAGAAAATAGGCGTGAAGGAGCGCTGCGGCTTCGTGCGCAGTGATGTTTTCAGCCGTGTGCCGCTGGAGAAAAAGTTTGATATCATCGTGTCTAATCCGCCGTATATTCCTGCGGCTGATATTGCGACGCTGGCGCAGGACGTGCAGCAGGAGCCGCACGGAGCGCTGGACGGCGGTGCAGATGGCCTGGATTTTTACCGCCGCATCTGTGCGGAGGCTGCGGAGCATCTGGCAGACGACGGACTTTTGGCGTTTGAGATTGGTATTAACCAGAGCGAGGACGTGTGCGCGTTGTGCCTGGAGCGTGGCTTTAAGCAGGCTGTGGTTTTTGCGCTGAAGGAAAAAGAGGGAGAGGATAAATATGCAGACCTCCTACTGGAAGTTACAAAAGAACTCTGAGAATAAAGAAGCAATGGAGCAGGCTGCTGCGCTGATTAAGGCAGGCGAGGTTGTTTCCTTTCCAACGGAAACAGTGTACGGCCTGGGCGCAGACGGACTGAATCCGACGGCCGTAGCCAAAATTTTTGCGGCTAAGGGACGGCCGAATGATAATCCGCTAATTTTGCATATTGCACAAAAGGAAGCAATTGCACAGCTGACGACAGGCTTGAACGCGAATGCCCAAAAGCTTATCGAGCATTTTTGGCCGGGTCCGCTGACTTTGATTGTCAATAAATCGTCTATCGTGCCTGACGCAGTAAGTGCCGGTCTGGAAACTGTCGCTGTGCGCTTTCCGTCGAATAAATTTGCACAGGACTTTATTCGTGCCTGCGGCTGTCCGATTGCGGCGCCGTCGGCTAATATTTCCGGTCGTCCGAGTCCGACGAATGCGCAGGATGTGCTCGAGGATATGCAGGGCAAAATTGCCGGCATGCTTGACGGCGGCAGCTGCGGCATCGGTCTGGAATCCACGGTTGTCGATACGACGGAGCCTGTGCCGACGATTCTGCGTCCCGGCGGCATCACCTACGAGATGCTGACGGAGGTTATGGGCGCAGTAGAGATTGACCCGGCACTGCAGGGAGATAAAAACTTTAAGCCGAAGGCACCGGGCATGAAGTACCGCCATTATGCGCCGAAGGCGCCGGTATATCTGTTTGAGGGCGAGGCCTGCCAAAAGCTGCCAGAGGTTATCGCTAAGGCGCTGGCAGCAGGCAAGACTGTCGGCGTGCTGTGCGGCAGGGCGCTGGAGCGCGAGCTGGCAGAGCTGGTGGAGAAGCAGCAGCTGCAGCTGGCGTGCTGGGGCGACAGCCGCGAGCAGCTGGCTGCCGACCTGTTCTATCTGCTGCGTGATTTCGACCGCACACAGCCGGATGTTATTCTGGCTGAGGGCGTGGACGAGAGCGGTATCGGCCTGGCAATTATGAACCGTCTGCGTAAGGCAGCAGGCTATCAGCTGATAACTCTGCAAAATGGCAGCTTGCATTTAAAAAATAGTGCCACTTTACCAGAATTTATGATACAATAAAAGATAATGCGAGGACAAACGATAAGGCCTCATCTGCTTCACAAATTCTCCTCGACGTACCTCTAGTACGCCGTCGTCGAATTTGCTCGCATCTAAAGCCTTCTCCTTTGTCCTGAAAGTGAATGCATGAAGGAGATTAGTGAATTATGAAAATTGCAATGGGCTGCGATCATGGCGGCTTTCATCTGAAAGAGCACATCAAAAAATATTTGCAGGACAAGGGTATCGAGGTTGTTGACCATGGTACCTACAGCGAGGCTTCTGTAGATTATCCTGATTTCGCTGAAAAGCTTTGCAAGGATATTACTAGCGGCGAAAGCGGTGCAGAAAGAGGCATTCTTATCTGCGGCACCGGTATTGGTATTTCCATTGCTGCTAATAAATGCAAGGGCATCCGCGCTGCACTTTGTGGCGACGTTTTCTCTGCGCAAATGTCCCGCGAGCATAACAATGCTAATGTTCTGTGCATGGGCGAGCGCGTTTTGGGCGTTGGTCTGGCAGAGATGATTACGGACGCTTGGCTGAACACTGAGTTTGCCGGCGGACGTCATGAGCGCCGTGTCGACAAGATTATGGCCTTGGAAGCAAAATAAGACACCCTGATTCATAGAAAGAAGTAACAAGCGTTATGGAAACAAAGGAACAGATTGTTCAAGAGCTTACTGCAGCAGCAGAGGAGCTCATTGAGATAGCTAAACCAAAAAAAGGACAGATTTTTGTGCTGGGCTGCAGCACCAGTGAGGTGGTGGGCAATAAAATCGGCACCGGCGGCAGCAGTGAGACTGCTGTGGCAATGTTCAAAGCGTTGAAGGCTGTGTGCGATGCGCATGAGCTGTATCTGGCAGTTCAGTGCTGCGAGCATTTGAATCGTTCCTTGGTAGTAGAGGCCTCTGCAGTAGAGCGTTATAACCTCACTGAGGTTACAGTACGCCCTATGCCTCATGCCGGCGGCGCTATGGGTACAGCAGCTTATGAAAATTTTGCTGAGCCTGTAGTTGTTGAAGCAATCACCGCGCATCTGGGCCTGGATATTGGTCAGACACTTATCGGCATGCATCTGAAAAGAGTTGCTGTACCGGTAAGGCTGCAATATAAAAAAATTGGCGAAGCAGTGCTGACTGCCGCCAGAACACGTGCGCCGCTTGTTGGCGGTCCGCGCGCACAATATCCGGAAAATCGTTCATAGCACGCCATCTGCTTCGTCACGGCTCCTAGGAGTACTGTTGGTACGCCGTCGTCGCCGTTCCTCGCATCTAGCGCACTCTTAACGATTTTAAGAGATGTTGATTTTATGTTTTATTATTTAGGAGGGTTTTGAAATGAACTTAGAAAAACTTAGCGTGGTTGATCCTGAGCTGAAAGGTTACATTGATGCTGAGCTGAATCGTCAACGTGACAAAATTGAGTTAATCGCTTCGGAGAACATTGTTACTCCGGCAGTTATGGAGGCTATGGGCAGCGTACTGACGAATAAATACGCTGAAGGCTACCCCGGACACCGTTATTATGGCGGCTGCGAATATGTAGACAAGGTTGAAACCCTGGCTATCGAACGCGCTAAGAAGCTGTTCAATGCTAATTTTGCTAATGTACAGGCTCATTGCGGTGCAAGCACCAATATGGCTGTGTATTTTGCTTTCCTGAAACCTGGCGATACCATCATGGGCATGGATCTGTCTCAAGGCGGTCATCTGAGCCATGGATCCCCGGTTAATATTTCCGGTACCTATTTCAACGTAGTTCATTATGGTGTAGACAAGGAAACCGAAATGATTGATTATGCTGATATCGAGGCTAAGGCTAAAGAATATCAGCCGAAGCTGATTGTTGCTGGTGCCAGCGCTTATCCGCGTATCATTGATTTTGAACGCATTGCTAATATTGCTCATGAGAACGGCGCTCTGCTGCTCGTTGATATGGCACATATTGCTGGTCTGGTTGCAGCAGGTCTGCATCCGTCTCCGGTTCCCTATGCTGACATTGTAACTACCACTACGCATAAAACCTTGCGTGGTCCTCGCGGCGGTCTGATTCTGACCAACAATGAAGAATACGCAAAGAAAATCAATAAATCTATTTTCCCCGGCCTGCAGGGCGGCCCGCTGATGCACGTTATTGCTGCTAAGGCTGTTGCCTTCGGCGAAGCTCTGAAGCCTGAGTTCAGAGAGTATGCGGAAAATATCGTTAAAAATGCTAAGGCTTTTGCTGAAGGCCTGAAGGCAGAGGGCTTCCGTCTCGTTTCCGGCGGTACTGACAACCATCTGATTCTGGTTGATGTACGCAACAAAAACCTGACCGGCAAGGAGGCTGAAAAGCTGCTCGATAATATCGGCATTACCTGCAACAAGAACACCATTCCGTTTGACCCGGCCAGCCCGTTTGTAACCAGCGGTATCCGTCTGGGTACTCCGGCTGCTACTACCCGCGGCTTCCAGGAGGAGGACTTCAAAGAGGTTGCAGCTATTATGGGTCTGGTGCTCAATAACCCGACCGATTTTGCTAAGCATGCAGAGGCTGCCAAACGTGTAGCTGTGCTGTGTGCTAAATATCCGTTATACACAAATCTATAATTAATAAAATATCCTCTTGCCTGCATGGCGGGCAAGAGGATATAAAGTAAAGGAGCGATATATCCAATGCAAATCAATGTAGTAAATCATCCGTTGCTGCAAGCAAAAATGACCATCCTGCGTGATAAGGATACCAAGAGCGTAGTTTTTCGTCACATCATTAGTGAGGTTGCAGCGCTGCTGACCTTTGAAACGACTAGAGATTTACCTGTGGAAGAAGTAAAGGTAACAACGCCGCTGTGCGAAACCACCGGCTGCCGTATCAAGGGCAGCGTAACTGTTGTGCCTATCCTGCGTGCAGGCCTGGGCTTTATGGAGGGTGTACTCAGCGTTATCCCGGAAGCTAATGTTGGTCATATTGGCATGAGCCGTAATGAGGAGACTCTGCTGCCGATGGAATATTACTGCAAGCTGCCTGCGGATATGGACGCTTATACGATTGTTGTTGACCCGATGCTGGCAACCGGCGGCAGTGCCATTGCTGCTATCGACCATCTCAAAAAACGCGGCATGAAGAACCTGCGCTTCATGTGTCTCGTTGCTGCTCCTGAGGGCGTAGAAAAGCTCAACGCTGCTCATCCTGATGTGCCTATCTACACTGTTGTGCTGGACGACCATCTGAACGAGCATGGCTACATCGTTCCCGGTTTGGGCGATGCTGGCGACCGCATTTTCGGTACGGTATAACATCATGGATCACAAAGCAAGACCTGATTGGGATCATTACTTTATGGAGATTGCGCAGGTGGTCAGCACGCGTTCAACCTGTCTGCGCCGCAGCGTGGGTGCTGTGATTGTCAAGAACAAGCAGATTGTGGCGACAGGCTACAACGGTACACCGAAGGATTTGCCGCACTGTGAGGTTACAGGCTGTCTGCGTGAGCAGCTCCATGTGCCCTCCGGCCAGATGCACGAGCTGTGCCGCGGCATTCATGCGGAGCAAAATGCTGTTGTGCAGGCTGCTTATCATGGCGTGTCGGTTAATGGCGGCACTGTGTATTGCACGCACCAGCCCTGCGTTGTCTGCACGAAGATTCTTATCAACGCCGGAATAAAGCGTATAGTTTACGCCAATCCTTATCCTGATAAGCTGGCTGAGGATATGATGCAGGCCTCGGGCATTGAAATCTGCGTGCTGCATAAGGACTGACTTGCTTTAATTTGAAATTTATATGACTGCCACTTTTAGCTGTGCTTCGGTGCAGGTAAGGTGGCAGTTTTTCTATGAAACAGCTCTTGACTCTGTAGTGAGCTTTAATGATATAATGCTTATAGTCAAGAAAAACTAGGAATGGAGTTATAAGTATGCATATGGCAGATGCTTTGCTTTCTCCGGCTGTTGCCGGAGCTATGTATGCCTGCTCATTTGCAGCTGCAGGCTTTGCGCAGCAGAAGGTTAAAAAGGAGCGCGACGAAAAAATTCTTCTTCTCCCTTTAGAAAATCTTTTTTTCGTGTTATAATGAAAACAAATATAACTCTGAATGGAGGTAAGAAAATTGAAAAAACAGCTGGCGACTTTATTGTTGACCTTTATCTTTTGCTTTACTACAGTAGTTCCTGGTTTTGCAGCCGATTCTGCTCTGCCGATGGCAGACAAAATCAGCGCTATGGAAAAAATGCTGTACGGCACGGAGCAGAGCGGTTCGCTGATTCAGCGTATGGACAGCCTAGAGGACGATGTTTATGGTACGGTGACTACCGATTCTATCATTACCCGCGCTGATAATATGTACGATTATCTGGAGGGCACGCCTGATAATGGCGAGGCTTCCTTTGCCACTAAGCTTAATGTTGTAGAATGGAAAATGAATGAGAGCATGTCCGGCGGTCCGGCGAAAAACCGTATGGAGGCTACAGAAAAGCTGTTGTATGGCCAGGCACAGAGCGGTTCTCTGAGCGGTCGTCTGGAAAGCCTGCTGAAGCTTGCTTCCTATACTGACGGTAATGTTCCTGTACAGCAGGTGACGCTGCCGAAGGATTCTGTTTTCAAGGTTGCCTTTACCTCCGAGCTGAGCACAAAAAATAGCCGCCAAGGTGATGCAGTTCACTTCAAGGCTGCTGATAATTTGTATGTTAATGACGTCTTGGTGCTGCCTAAGGGCGCAACTGGTGTCGGCGTAGTGAAGAAGGTTGTACAGCCTGGTATCTTTGGCAAGGATGGCCGCGTTGATATCGACTTCACTTATATCTATGGCGTAGACGGCACGAAGCTGCCGATTACTGTTGGCGAGCTGGCAAAGCAAAAGGCTGAAAGCATCGCGGGTGCTGCCGGTGCAGCTATCGGCGGTATGATTATTCTTGGACCTGTCGGTATTGTTGGCGGCGCTTTTGTTAAGGGCAACAGCGTAACTATTCCTGTAGGCTGCGAGACTTATGTGCAGACTTCTGAGGATATTTCGCTGCAGGGCGTTGTGTACCAAGAGTAAAATCGAAAATTAAACGTGAAAAGCTCACTCTTTAGAGTGAGCTTTTTCTTGTTTTATGGTATAATGTTAAGTGGATTACTATGAAATT
>URVO01000065.1 GCA_900551335.1 uncultured Phascolarctobacterium sp. | reverse complement strand
CGTCGAGCTGACGCTCCAGCCAGTAGGATTCGCACGGAACGCAGTACAGGCCTTTGTAGTTTTTCTTATAGATATCGCCCTGCTCATAAATTTTTTGCAGTGCATCCTGAACTACCTTGTGATGGCGCTCCTGACTGGTACGGATGAAATCATTGTTGGAGATATTCAGGCGCTCCCAGAGCAGCTTAAAGTTAGCGATAATAGCGTCAACATATTGAATCGGGGTTACGCCCTTTTCCTTTGCCTTGCGCTGGATTTTCAGACCATGCTCGTCACTGCCGGTCAGGAAGAAAACGTCCTCGCCCTTAAGACGATGGAAGCGTGCCAGGCTGTCGGCAATCGTCGTGCAGTAAGCATGACCGATGTGCAGATTATCACTCGGATAATAGATTGGTGTAGTAATATAATAACTCGGTTTAGTCATTGTTTATCTCTTCTCCTTCGGAAATTAGTTGGTTATATAGCTCCCTTTTGGGGATTTTACGTTTTTTTGCGACCTGTGCCAGCGCAGACTTTTTATCTACGCCCTCAGCCATGAGCCTGCGTACCTCGTCAAGCGGCTCCAGCTGCTCCTCTTCTGTCGCAGCCTTGCCATCGCCGGCGCCCAGCACCAGACAGAACTCGCCGCGCGGAGAATTTTCCTCCAGCCAGCTCAGACAGCCGCTGACCGTACCGCGATAAAATTCCTCATGCAGCTTCGTCAGCTCGCGTGCCGCTGCCAGCGGACGGTCACCCCAGCAGGCCAAAATATCCTTCAGCACCTCCACAATACGGTGCGGTGCTTCATAAAGAATCATCGTCGCCGGGATATGCTGCCACAGCTCCAGCTGCTCGCGACGGTTACGCTTGCTCTTCGGCAGAAAGCCGCCAAAGAAAAACGGATACGTCGACCGCTGGCAATCAGCGCACACAGCGCTGCATTCGCGCCTGGCACAGGCACGACGCGCACGCCCTGCGCTATCGCATCATGCGCCAGCGCCTCGCCCGGATCGGCAATGCCCGGAAAGCCTGCGTCGCTCACAAGGGCAATGCTCTTGCCCTCCAAAAGCTGCTCTAAAAGATAAGCGCCCTGCTTTTCCTTGCTGTGCTCATCGTAACGCACAAGGCGTCCCTTAATATCAAAATGATTTAATAGCTGCAGGGTATGACGGGTATCCTCTGCTGCAATGAGGTCTGCCTCCTGCAGCATCCGCAGTGCTCGCGGCGTCATATCCTCAAGATTACCTATGGGCGTAGCGCATAGATAAAGAGTTCCATATTTATCGTTAATTTTTTGCTCCATTGTCACAGCCTCGCCTCCATAGAAACCCATAATATAATAATTTTATCACAATAAGCTGGATAAATAAAGAAAAACGCGCAACTTTCGCTGCGCGTCCGCTTATTTATAACGATTTTTTCTCGCCAAAAATTTTCTGCACCATCTGCTCCGCCTTAGCGTTCACCTCATCATCTATATAAGGCAGCGCCTGCAGCAAAGCATAGGCCAGCACAGCCACATCGTCCGTATAGCCGACAACAGGCAGCAGGTCGGGAACAACATCCACAGGCAGCACCAGATAAGCCAAGGCGCCCATAATAATCGTCTTTACCTTAGCTGGCAGCTCCGGCTTTTGCATAACATAATAAAGCTGAAATGCCTTAAGCAAGGCCTCTCTGCCGATAACTCCGGCAAACCTCATAGCCTTATGCAAAAAGGCCTCTTCGTTATAATCCGCTGAATTTTTCTCAGCATTATCGCGACATTCTTCATCAGAAATTTTCTTCGGCAGCATAAATGTCACTCCTTTGCCTAACTAAAAAAACGTAACCTTGCTTTCCTCTTTGCTTCAATTTAAAAACTACGTGCGCACAACACGCCTAAGCCTGCTGCCAGCACGCCAAGAACAACACTGCCGCCGGCATACCCCAGCGCAGCCGCCAGCCTGCCTTCCATAAGCAACATCAACGCCTCATAGCCAAAGGACGAAAACGTCGTAAAGCCGCCCAAAAGCCCCACGCATAAAAACAGCCGCCAAGCCGCAGGCAAAAGCTCTCTTTCCACTATTATCGTCATCAAAACACCCATAGCAAACGAGCCGCTGATGTTGATGATAAACGTGCCCCAAGGCAGTCCGCTCATCAGCAGCCTGCTCACTATATTCCCCACTAGGTAACGGCAGACTGCACCAATAGCTCCGCCACAGGCTATCACTAAAATATCCATTAATAAGCTCCTCACGCTTTACATAGCGTTGTTTTTCCTTTGCTAATAAATTCTTATCCGTCACCTTAATTGTAGCAAAATATTATGCGAACATCAACAAACAGCTTAAAGAAAGCTAATTCTCGGCCAAATAATAATCATGCTTACGTTTTAGGCGAACAACAGCGTAAAAGCACAAAAGCACGCCGCTGCCTGCGCTCTCGCGCAAGCCACAGCGTGCTCTTATAATACAAGCTAAAATCAGCCGATTTCTGCTTCCTTTTCCGTACCGCGAACGTTAATCGGATGGTTGTTTTCGTCAACCATAACAACCTTCGGCACATAGGTTTTTGCTTCTTCCTCAGTCATGAGGCTGTAAGCGATGATGATAACAGTGTCGCCAACCAGAACCTTGCGTGCTGCTGCACCGTTTAGGCAGATTACGCCGCTGCCACGTTCACCAGCGATAACATAGGTTTCCAGACGGTTACCGTTGTTGTTGTCTACGATTTGTACACGCTCGCCCGGCAGGATACCGGACAGCTCCAGCAGCTCGCTGTCGATAGTGATGCTGCCCATATATTCCAGGTTAGCCTGGGTTACAGTTGCGCGATGAATTTTGCCATGATGCATTGTATAAAGCATATTATTTTTCCTCCAAAACTACGTTATCAATCAGACGGGTGGTGCCGAATTTTACTGCTACAGCCAGCAGGTTGCTGCCTGCCATCGGTGCTGCTACAGGCTTCAGTTCCGGCAGCGCATAAATTTCTACATAATCAATATCAGCCATCGGCTCTTCTTTAATAGAAGCGGTTACAGCAGCGGTGATTTTTGCTGCGTCACGCTCGCCAGCCTCGTACTGCTCCTTAGCAGCCTTCAGGCTACGGCTCAGTACCAGTGCTGCCTTGTGCTCTGCTTCGCTCAGATAGGTGTTACGGGAGCTTTTTGCCAGACCGTCAGCCTCGCGGACAATCGGCATAATGCGCAGCTGGATGTTGAAGAACAGGTCCTTTACCATGCGTTTCAGAACCTCAACCTGCTGTGCGTCCTTCTGACCGAAGTAAGCACGGTCCGGCTGAGCCAGGTTGAACAGCTTGGTAACAACGGTGGTTACACCGCGGAAGTGAATAGGACGGGTGCGGCCGCACAGTACCTTCGTAATTTCGCCGGTGACCTCTACCCAGGTTGCATCCTCGCTCGGATACATTTCCTTCGGAGCCGGAGCAAACACTACGTTAGCGCCCATGCTTTCTGCCAGCTTGCAGTCAGCCTCCAAAGTACGCGGATAAGCGTCCAGGTCTTCGTTCGGGCCAAACTGAGTCGGGTTTACGAAAACGCTGACAACAACAAAGTCATTTTCCATGTTAGCTGCTTTAATCAGGGATGCATGGCCTTCATGCAAAGCGCCCATAGTCGGCACCAGTCCAATGGTCAGGCCCTGAGCTTTAGCTGCGGCAACCTCTTCGCGCAGCTCTGCAACTGTATGTACTAATTTCATTTTGAATTACCTCACTTTATATTTAAGCTTATCAATATAATTTTTCTAAAACAGCGTCATCAATTTTAAAGGTATGCTCCGGCGCGGGGAAGGTTCTTGCCTTGACATCAGCAATATAGCTCTTCACTGCGTCTACAGTAGTGTCATGCAGGTTAGCATACTTCTTAACAAATTTAGGGCAAAAGCCGGTAGAAACGCCCAGCAGGTCGTTGCACACGAGCACCTGGCCGTCACAGCCGTTGCCGGCGCCGATACCAATCGTCGCCATCGTGGTCAGCTCGCTCGTTACCTTAGCAGCCAGCGCAGCAGGAACGCATTCCAGCACGCAGGCAAAAGCACCAGCAGCCTCCAAAGCCTTGGCATCATCAATCATCTTCTGTGCAGCAGCAATATCCTTGCCCTGTACCTTGAAGCCGCCCAGCTGGTTTACAGATTGCGGAGTCAGACCGATATGAGCGCATACAGGAATGCCTGCCTGCACCAGACGCTCTACGAGAGGTACTACCTCAGAGCCGCCCTCCAGCTTTACTGCCGTGCAGCCGGTTTCCTTCAGGAAGCGTGCAGCATTATACATGCCGTCAACGATGCTTGCCTGATAGCTCATAAAGGGCATATCGCCAACTACCAAAGCAGTACTGTTGCCACGCATAACAGCCTTCGTATGATGAATCATTTCATCCATTGTTACAGGAACAGTTGAATTATAACCTAAGATTACGTTACCCAGGGAATCGCCGACAAGAATCATATCCACGCCTGCTTCATTCACATTGCGGGACATTGCTACGTCGTAAGCGGTTATCATCGTGATGGGTTCGCCCTTCTGTTTCATTTCTTTAATCGTTGCGACTGTTACTTGTTTGTTAGCCATAATTTCCTCCAAGCAATTTTCTCAGCTCGTCAGCTGTATTCTCGTCAATAGTGCCATTAGCCAAAGCCAGCGAGGTCGTCGCCAAGCCTAAAGAGCAATAATTAGGCAAGATTGCTTCCGGCAGAGCTGCCAAATGCTTCGCTACCGTGCTGACATCACCACGGGCGATAGGTCCGGTCAAAACCGCTGCAGGATTTTGTGCTGCCTCAAGATTTGCTGCCGTGCCCTTGAACAAGGGCAGCAGTGCCTCCCAGGCTGCCGCGCCGCTTCCCGTCCAGCGTGACATCAGCTGCGCCGCCATAGCCTCTACGGCTACAGCATAATTGGAGCAGATGCACGCCGCTGCATGATAGGCAGCACGCTCAGCAGCAGGTACGCTGAACGCCTTGCCGCCAAAAAGCTGCACCAGCTCCCTGGCTGCGTCCTGCGCCTCACTGTCGCCGTCCAGCGCCATATACACGCCGGCCAGCTGCGTTTTGCCTCCGGCAAAGCTTTGCAGCGGATGCAGACTGCCCACGTGTGCGCCAACAGCCTGCAGCGGAGCCAGCGGCTCCAGCCCTAGGCTGCCGCTCACATGCAGCACGATCTTCGCTGCCGGCTTAACGCTCGCCTGCAGCTCCTGCGCTGCTGCAGCTATTAAACGATCCGGCACAGTCAACAGCAGCACATCTGCTGCCTGCCACAGCCCGGCGTTATCCATCGGCGGCACGCCGAACTCCTGCGCCAGCTGCAGGCTGTGCTGCTCTGTCGAAGCAGTGATACCAGCCAAAACACCTGCTTCACACAGATAGGCGGCAAAGCAGCTGCCTACGCGGCCGCCGCCAATAATACCAACCTTCATAATTGCCCTCCCTTTCTGACCACTGGAGACTCTGTGCAAAGCTAAGGCTGCGGAATGCTGCAAAAGGCTTCATGCATATAAAAAGCGCATTCCGGTCAGAATGCGCATAAAATAGCCTACTTTTTTGCGTCTTCGTCCCGGTCTTATAGATCCAAGCGATTATTGACTTATAAATTTCTGGTAAACCTCACTGCTTGCTGCTCCAGCTCATTTCTCATGCTACTGTGCACCAGTGGATTTTACCGCACTTATAATAGCATATAAAGCGCCAGTTGGCAAGCAAAATATGTTATAAGGTTCTGCAAAAAAAATAATTTTCTCCTTTATATAAGGCGATTCATCGTTAACCACAAAATAAGCAACAGCTGACAGCTATAACCCACAAAATATAGCAGTCAGCCGTTTTTTTCTTTTATCCGCTTATGGTTAACCATACTGTTTTAGTAGGTTGACAGTTGCCTTTGCACAGCGTATACTTAAGCTACATCAAGTTAACCGCATCAATTGTTTAGTTAACCAAAAATAAATCATGAAGGTGAAAATTATGAGTAAAGGTCTTTTTATTACAGCAATCGGTACAGATATCGGCAAAACCTATGTCACCGGCCTGCTTGTAAAACGCTTACGCGACGCAGGCGTGAACGCAGGCTATTACAAGGCTGCGCTGAGTGGCGCAGAGGAGCAGGCTGACGGTAGCTGGCTGCCGGGCGACGCTGCCTTTGTTGCCAAAATCGCCAATATTCCTGAAAAACCGGAAAGTCTTGTTTCCTACATTTATAAGGAAGCCGTTTCGCCGCATCTGGCAGCTCTGCGCGAGGGCAATCCCGTAGAAATCTCCAAGGTCGAGGCTGACTACAATGCTGCCCTTGCCAAATACGATTACGTAACAATGGAAGGCAGCGGCGGCATCATCTGCCCCATCCGCTGGGACGAGGAGCACATCCTGCTCGAGGACATCATCAAACACCTCGGCTTAGGCGTGCTGGTTATCTCCAACGCAGCGCTCGGCTCCATCAACAACTGCGTGCTGACCATCTCCTACCTCAAGCAGAAAAACATCCCTGTACGCGGCATCATCCTGAACAACTATGACGGCACAAACTTCATGCAGGCCGACAACAAGCGCATGATGGAGGAAATCACCGGAGTTCCCGTACTTGCCTGCGTAGCAGAGAATGCCAGCGAGCTGGACATTGACGTTGAGATTTTGAAAGGCTTATATAAATAAAATTGGAGGAAAAAACAATGAACAATAGAGTAGCAGATTTACAAAAAAGAGATTTAGCCCACATCTGGCATCCCTGTTCCCAAATGAAGGACTACGAAACCCTGCCCCCCATCATCGTCGACCACGCTAAAGGCTCCTACCTTTACGCTGCTGACGGCACCAAATATCTCGACATCATCAGCAGCTGGTGGTGCAACCTTTTAGGCCACAGCAACCCGAAAATCAATGCTGCCATCACTGAGCAGATTGAAAAGCTCGAGCACGTTATCTTTGTAAACTTCACGCACGAGCCCGCTATCAAGCTGTGCGAGGAGCTGGTCGACGTTCTCCCCAAAGGCTTAAATAAATTCAACTTTGCCGACAATGGCTCCTCTTCTGTAGAAATCGCGCTGAAAATCGCGTTCCAATATCAGCTGCAGACCGGTCATCCCGAAAAGCAGCGCTTCATGTGCCTCAGCGAAGGCTATCATGGCGAAACCATCGGCGCTCTGTCCGTTGGCAGCATGGACCTCTTCGCACAAATATACAAGCCCATGATGATGAACAATATCCACGTAAAGGCTCCTGACTGCTACCGCTGCCCGTTTGCCAAGGACCGCGAGCACTGCCAATGCGAATGCTTCAAGTTTGCTGAAGAAGAATTTGCTAAGCACGCCAAGGAAACCGCCGCTATCATCGTTGAGCCTATCGTACAAGGCTGCGCAGGCATGCGTATCTATCCGCCTCTCTATCTGCAAAAGCTGCGTAAGCTCTGCGATGAATACGGCGTACTACTGATTGCCGACGAAATCGCTACCGGCTTTGGCAGAACAGGCAAAATGTTCGCCTGCAACCATGCCGGCATCACTCCG
>URVO01000064.1 GCA_900551335.1 uncultured Phascolarctobacterium sp. | reverse complement strand
CCTGCCCTTAATAGCTGTCTGCTGGTATTTTAAATATTATGCTCACAGCCTGCGTATTTTGGAGTTTGTCTGCTTTCCGCTCAACTTATTTTTGTACACCATCATCATCACCATGCTGTTTGATTATGTACACACGCTCAAATCACAGGACAGCTTCAGCAAGCGTTTCATGATTTATCTGGGGAATTACTCCTTCGGTATTTTTTTAATCCACGTCGTCTATATGTACGTCGGAGATAAAGTGCTCTCGCTGCTCGGCCTTTCGCCGCAGCGCGGTCTTTTTTATCCGCTGCTGTTCCTCATCATGCTGGTACTGAGCCTGCTCACAATGGAGCTGCTAGCCCGCGTATCCTGGGGACATTACTTCATCGGTCACGTCGACCATATCTCACTCAATAAAAAAGCGTAAAAAAAGAGCGCCAGCTATTCTCAGCTTGCGCTCTATTTATTTTTGCTATTCATTTTGTACCACCCATTAGTGAATGAAGTAGAAATTCATTTCGTATAAAGCTTTTACAAATTTTTCCAGCATTGCTTTTCACCTCCTGCTCTATTAGTGAACCATATACCATCTGAAGCTGCACAGAGTTGCTACGAATTTTTCAAAAGTCATTTTGCTTACCACCTTTCATTTATATGTATCCTTAACATGCTCTAAGTATATCACTATGTGACGTTTTTGTCCAGTATGGACTTTTGTTGTCCCACTAATTGCTTGAAACTGCTCTAGCCCTTATGCTGCAAGGCTTACAAGCTTTTTTTCGCGCAAACTAAAAGAGGACGAAGAAAAAATTTTTTACGATTTTTCTTCGTCCTCTATATTTTTATTTATGCAGTCTTCGGCTTAAACCACCATTTCAGCAGCGGCGGTACGCAGATATTGATTGCCAGAAGGCGCACCAGCTGATAGGTAAGAATAACCGAAACATTCTCGCCCATGCTCATACCTGCCAACGACATCTCGGCAATTCCGCCCGGTGCCATCGCCAAAAATGCCGTAATCAGCGAGAAGCCGTAGCGTGCAGAAAGCACATACGCCATCACGATGCTGACCGCAACAAGAATAGCTGTGCCTACTAGAATAAAGGGCACCATTTTTTTTGTTTTGATAATGCGGTCTGCATCGAGCTGCATGCCCATGTACAAGCCAATGCTCACCTGCGCCGGAGCCATCAGCCAGAAGGGTACAGGCTGTACGCCGCCCGTATATACGGCAAAGGCCGCAGTTGCCAAAATCGGTCCAAGCAGCTTCGGCGTTGGCAGATGCACCTTAACAGCAAGAAAGCTGCCTAAAATAGCCAGCGGTACAAAGACAAGCCAATGCACGCCGCCATGATTTGGCAGAGCCACGCTGCTGCCTGTCACCTGCGCGTCCAGCAGCCAGATAACAAGGAAGGGCACAGAAATAACCACGCCCAGCAGACGGATAACCTGCATCACCATGACGATGTTAGGATTAACCTCCTTATCCTCCTCGCAAAGCAGCATCGTTAGCGTCATGCCGCCCGGCAGCATACCCATCACGCAGCTTTTAAGGCTCTCTCGCGCAATTTTAGCCGTTATGAAAGCTAGGAGAAGGCTGGCGCCCAAAATAGCTGCTGTGGCCTCTGCAACGCCCGCCAGTTCCGTTAAAAGGTTGCGCCAGGTGTCCGCTGTAAAGGTTGAGCCGATACCATAGCCAGCTATCAGCAGCGCATATTCACGCAGCTGCTTCGGCCAGCTGACCTGTACCCGACGCGCGCACGTCTTGCAAGCCAGCGCCGTAACCAGGCCTCCCAACAGAAACGGTATCGGCAGATGCATACGCTCAAGCATGCATCCCAGGCACAGCGCCATAATAAACAGCAGCAAACGATTAAGCATCTTCTTACTCCTGCTCTACGCCATTATCAGCGAGCGCATTCATAATACGCGCAATCAGCTCGCCACGCATGGTGTGCTGCGTCGAGGAGTAGGTGATAATCTGGTCGTCAGTCAGCCCCAGCTCGCGTCTGAACAACGCCTTTTGGGACATTGCCGCATTTTTCGAAAGCTTGTCAGCCTTCGTCAGCACCACCTGCACATTCAAGCCGCAGCTTAAAAGCCATTTATAGCATTCAATGTCGCTTTCCATCGGCTTATGACGGATATCAATCAGCTGGCAGACAACGCCAAGGTTTTCACTTTCCGAAAGATATTTGCTGATAAAGCCGGACCACTGGTCCTTATTATTGTGATTGGTTTTCGCAAAGCCATAGCCAGGCAGGTCAACAAGATAAAAGCGCGCACGCTCATCCAGACCTTCGCTCATGCGCTTGGCCTCCAGCTCATAGAAATTTATCGTCTGCGTCTTGCCCGGAGTCGAGCTGACGCGTGCCAAACCGTTGCGGCGGCACAGAGAATTGATCAAAGAAGATTTGCCTACATTACTGCGACCAATAAAAGCAGCCTCAATCAAGGTCGGCTCAGGATATTGGTTAGCACGTACTGCCGAAGCAACATATTTAGAGCGAATAATATCCCACATTCCTTTAGTCATGTTAATCCTCCAATGCCAGTTTCAAAACTTCATCCAAATGTTCTACAGGTATAAAGGTCATCTGCTTACGGATATTTTCCGGCAGCTCGTCCAAATCCTGCATATTGCGTTTCGGCAGCAGCACCGTGCGCACGCCATAGCGATAAGCAGCCAGGGTTTTCTCCTTCACGCCGCCGACAGGCCAAACCTTACCCGAAAGCGAGATTTCACCGGTCATCGCCAGCTTGCCTTTTACCTTGCGTCCTGTAAGCGCGCTCACCATCGCTGTAACCATCGTTACGCCGGCAGACGGGCCATCCTTCGGCACAGCGCCCTCCGGCAGATGGATATGAATATCCATCTTTTCGCCAAAGTCCTCAGGCAGTCCCAGAACCTTTGCACGGCTGCGGATGTAGGTATAGCCTGCCTGCGCAGATTCCTTCATCACATCGCCAAGCTGACCTGTCAGCGTCAGGCCGCCCTTGCCCTTGAAGGCCAGCACCTCAACCTTGAGCAGCTCGCCGCCTACGCTCGTCCATGCCAAGCCGTTAGCTACGCCCACTGCTGGCTCCATCGACAAATCCTCGTCGAGGAAGATTACCGGGCCAAGATATTTTTCCAGATTCTTTTCTGTTACCTGTGCACCCTTGGCCTTGCCTTCAACAATGCGCATTGCCACCTTGCGGCAGATAGTCGCCAGCTTGCGCTCTAGGTTACGTACACCGGCCTCACGCGTATAATCATGGATTACACGACGGATAGCCTTCTCGCTTACCGTAACCTTATATTTTTCCAGACCGTTGAGCTTAAGCTCCTTCGGCAGCAGATGAATTTGGGCAATCTTCACCTTTTCCTCGTCCGTATAGCTGCTGAGCTGGATAATCTCCATTCTGTCAAGCAGCGCAGGGGGAATAGTCTCTGCTGTATTGGCCGTCACAATCCAAAAGACATGTGACAGGTCAAACGGAAATTCAATAAAGTGATCGCTGAACGTATTATTCTGCTCTGGATCCAGCACCTCCAAAAGTGCGGACGCCGGGTCACCACGAAAATCAGCAGCCATCTTGTCGATTTCATCCAGCAGGAAGACAGGGTTCATGCAGCCACTCGTCTGCATACCATGAATAATACGACCGGGCATCGAGCCGATATAGGTACGGCGATGGCCGCGGATTTCGGCCTCGTCACGCACGCCGCCCAGCGATACGCGCGTAAATTTGCGCTTAATCGCCTTGGCAATGCTGCTTGCCAGACTCGTCTTGCCCACGCCCGGAGGACCTACCAGACAGAGGATCGGACCGCGTGTGCTCTTCGACAGCGCACGCACAGCAAGATATTCCAGAATGCGCTCCTTAACCTTCTTCAGGCCATAATGGTCTGCATCCAGCGTATCCTTCGCCTTTTTCAAATCAAAATTATCCTTGGAGAACTTGCCCCAGGGCAGGGCCAGCAGCGCCTCGATATAGCTGCGGATAACAGCTCCCTCCGGCGTCATCGGCGGCATCTTCATCAGGCGGCTGAATTCCTTGTTCAGCTTGGCAGCTACGTCGGCAGGCATTTTCAGCTTTGCCATCTGCTGCTTATACTCCGCAACCTCTGACTGCACGTCCTCGCTATCGCCCAACTCCTTGCTGATAACCTTAATCTGCTCACGCAGATAGTATTCCTTCTGGTTCTGCTCTACAGCCTCATGCACCTGTTCAGAAATGCTTTTGGCAACAGCCGCAATCTCCTGCTCACGCGTCATGATTTCGTAAAGTCTGCGCATACGCGCCGTTACAGACTCAGTTTCCAGCAGCTGCTCTTTTTCCGGCAGTGCAATCGGCAGATAGCCGGCCATAATATCGGTCAGCTTGCTCAGATCCTCTTCCTCCTGAAAAGCCTCCAGCGTATCAGCCGGCACCTTCTTCGTCACGGCTGCCCAGCTACCAAAAGCTTCAAGCAGCAGGCGGCGCAGAGCCTCAGTTTCACTGCTGGGCTCATGCACGCACTCGATAATCTCGCCTTGCGCTACAAAATAAGTCTCGCCATTATGCACCTCGGCAGTCTCTGTCAGCTTCACGCGTGCTAAGCCCTCCACCAGCAGGCGGATAGCACCGCTCGGCAGCTGCAGTCTTTGCTTTACCTCAGCCAGCACGCCCCAGCCATACAGGTCAGCTGTGGTAATCTCAGCCTTTTCATTATCCATCTGCCCTACCAGCAGAATTTGTTTATCAAGCTCCATCACAGCATTGATTGCCGCAATAGATTTATCTCTGCCGACGTCGATATTGGCAATCATCCCCGGCAGAATCAATACGCCTCGCAGCGCTAAAACAGGCTTTGTAAGCATTTTTTGCTCCATAGAATCCCTCCTTTTGCTATAGCATCTCACTATTTCACATATGAAAACAAGGGAGAAGGCAACATCCTTCCCCCTTGCAAATTTTAGGTTATTCCGTAATCATTTGCGGTTCGCAATGCTCGCGTACCGTAGCTTCAGTAACAATGCATTTCTTGACATCATCACGGGAAGGAACATCATACATCACATTACGCATAATTGATTCGATAATAGCACGCAGACCACGCGCACCGGCATTACGCTTCATTGCCTCTTCAGCAATAGCCTCCAGTGCAGCAGGCTCAAACTCCAGCTCTACGCCGTCCATAGCCAGGAAGCGCTGATATTGCTTAATCAGAGCGTTCTTCGGCTCGGTCAGAATCTGGACCAGAGCTTCCTTGTTCAGCGAATTCAGCGTTACAACAACAGGCAGACTGCCTGCAAATTCAGGAATAATACCAAACTTCATGATATCCTCAGGCAAAACCTTGTCGAAGACTTCATCGTTATTGATTTCTTCCTTCTTGCGCACGTCTGCGCCAAAGCCCAGGTTCTTTTTGCCGACGCGGGCATTGATAATATGCTCCAATCCGGCAAAAGCACCGCCGCAGATAAACAGAATGTTCGTTGTATCAATATTGATGAACTCCTGATGCGGATGCTTACGTCCACCCTTCGGCGGAACGCTGGCAACAGTCCCCTCGAGGATTTTCAGCAGTGCCTGCTGTACACCCTCGCCGGAAACGTCACGAGTAATCGAAACATTTTCGGATTTACGAGAAATCTTGTCAATCTCATCAATATACACGATACCACGCTGCGCAGCTTCAACGTCGTAATCAGCATTGCTGATCAGCTTCAGCAGAATGTTTTCTACGTCCTCACCTACATAACCGGCCTCAGTCAGCGTTGTTGCATCAGCAATCGCAAAGGGAACCTGCAGGATCTTTGCCAGCGTCTGCGCAAGTAAGGTCTTGCCGCTGCCTGTCGGGCCAAGCATGAGGATATTGGATTTTTGCAGCTCCACATCGCGTTTTTCCTGCGGATTCTGCATTTCGTAGTTAATTCGTTTATAGTGGTTATATACAGCCACAGACAAGGTTTTCTTAGCCTCGTCCTGACCGATAACGTACTCATCTAAAATAGCCTTGATTTCTTGTGGCTTCGGCAGCTTGCCTGCAGCCTGCAGGTTTTCAGCAGCTGCCTGCTGATTATCCTCGTCAAGCATATCTTTGCAGAACTCGATACACTCATCACAGATATAAACACCGCGGCCAGCAATCAGTCTGCGTACCTGACCTTCGCGTTTGCCGCAGAAGGAACAGCACAGCTCATTGTTATGCCCCTCGTCAAAATTCATAGTTCAATCTCCTTAATAGTGTATAGCTTAGTTCTTCGATGTACTGCGAGTTACAACCTCATCAATCAGGCCGTATTCCTTAGCTTCCTTGCTGGTCAGATAATGATCACGCTCAGTATCAGCAGCAATCTTCTCCACCGTCTGACCGGTATGCTTTGCCAGCACGCCGTTCATCTCCTCGCGGATACGCAGGATCTCACGAGCGTGGATTTCGATTTCTGTAGCCTGGCCCTGAGCACCGCCCAGCGGCTGGTGAATCATTACGCGCGAATACGGCAGCGCAAAGCGCTTGCCGGGCGCACCAGCTGCAAGCAGTACGGAAGCCATGCTGGCAGCCATACCCATGCAGATAGTAGAAACATCAGGCTTGATATATTGCATCGTATCATAAATAGCCATACCAGCGCTTACGCTGCCGCCAGGGCTGTTGATGTACAGATGGATATCCTTATCCGGGTCTTCCGACTCCAGAAACAATAATTGAGCAATGACAACATTGGCCATGTTGTCATCAATCGGACCAGTAACGAAAACGATTCTGTCCTTTAACAGACGGGAATAAATATCGTAGGATCGTTCACCGCGGCTGGACTGCTCAACAACGATAGGCACATAATTCATTTTGTCACACCCCTTACTGTTAACCTTAAGGCAGGATTATTTTGCGCTGTCAATTACTACGTGAGCAGCTTTGCGGCGCACAATGTTAGCTAAGAGCAGGCCCATGGTGCCGTTAGCTTTGATAATCTTCTTAACTTCTTCAGGAGAAGCGCCATGTTGAGCGGAGATAGCAGCGATTTCTGCATCAACGTCAGCCATGTCAACCTGAATGTTTTCAGCCTTAGCGATAGCGTCCAGAACCAGATCGGTCTTAACGTTTTCTTCAGCAACAGGGCGTTGGTTTTCGCGGATTTTAGCCATATCCAGACCAGTGTACTGCATGTACATATCCAGAGTCATTTTACGGCTTTCCAGGCTCATTTTCATTTCGTCAACCATTTGGCTGATTTTGTCTTCGATCATGATTTCAGGAACGGAGAATTTAGCGTTAGCTACAGCCAGGTCAATCAGTTCATGCTCATATTCAGCTTTAGCGTTAGCTTCAGCAGCTTTTTGCATACGCTCTTTGTAGTTAGCACGCAGCTCTTCTACAGTTTTGAAGTCGGTCTTGGAAGCAACATATTCGTCGTTCAGTTCCGGCAGCTCTTTGCGTTTTACGTCTTGGATGTTTACTTTGAAGATAGCTTCTTTGCCAGCCAGGTCTTTAACAAAGTAATCTTCCGGGAAGGTTACTTCTACGTCAGTGGAATCGCCTTTGGACAGGCCAACCAGCTGATCTTCGAAGCCGGGGATGAAGGAGTTGGAGCCAACTTCCAGAGGATA
>URVO01000063.1 GCA_900551335.1 uncultured Phascolarctobacterium sp. | reverse complement strand
AGGCACATTCAAATTTAACATGAGTATCATACCATAAATAGAGAAGAAAAGCAAGGAAAATTTATTATAGGCAGGGAATTTATATGTGGTGGAAAGAATCAGTGACCACTTTGAAGGGAATTGGTGCGAAAAAGGCGGCGCTTTTGGCGGAGCTGAACATCAATACCGTGGGCGATTTACTGGAATTTTATCCCAGACAGGGAGCATATCTTGATTATGCACATTTAAAAACAATTAAGGATTTGGTGCCGGATGGCAGCAAGCAGCTTTTTCGTGCGCGTGTATGCCAGGTGCGCAACGCCTATGGCGCGCGGACAAGGGCATATACTGTTGTGACGGTACGCGATGAGACGGCTTATGCGTCGCTGTACTTTTTCGGCAGCCAGCGTTATAAGGCAGGCAAGCTCAAGGTTGACGAGGAGCTGCAGATTACAGGGCGCGTGCGGCCGGGGCGCACGACGAAGAGCGTGTCGGAGGTGGATATCCAGACGTTTGCTGAGGGCGAGGGCGCTGCGCCGGGCATTATGCCGGTATATGCGCTGGCCGGAACGCTGACGCAGAATGATTTGCGCAAGTGGATGCGTCAGGCGTTGGCGCTGGCGGCGCAGGAGCTGCCGGAAAGCTTGCCGCAGGCCATTGTCGAGAAGTGTCAGCTGCCTGCGCGCTATGAGGCGCTGAAGAATATTCATTTCCCGGAAAGCTGGGAGGCGCTGCGCCGGGCGAAGCACCGCTTTGTTTTCGAGGAGCTGTTCCTTTTGCAGTGCGGCCTGCTTTATTACCGCCAGCAGAACGAGGATAAGCGTGCAGGCGTTGCGCAGCGGGCGCAGGGAACGCTGGTAGACGACGTTATCAAAAATCTGCCGTTTGCGCTGACGGAGGCGCAGCAGCAGGTGTGGCGCGAGATTGCGCAGGATATGGCCGGCGATAAGCCTATGCACCGTATTTTACAGGGCGACGTAGGCAGCGGCAAGACGGTTATCAGCGTGCTGGCCTTGGCGAAGGCGGTGGAGAACGGTCATCAGGGCTGTCTGATGGCGCCTACGGAGATTTTGGCGGCGCAGCATTATGCGACGCTGCTTGATTATCTTGAGCCGCTGGGCGTGCGCGTAGCGCTGCTGACAGGCGGCATGCGCGTGAAGGCGCGGCGTGAGCTGCTGCTGAATCTGGAGCTGGGGCTGCTGGACGTGGTGGTCGGGACGCACGCGCTCTTGCAGGAGGACGTGCGCTTTGCCGATTTGTCTGTGGCGATTACAGACGAGCAGCACCGCTTTGGTGTTAACCAGCGTGCAGTGCTGGCGAATAAGTCGCAGCAGGCGCCTGATGTTCTGGTTATGACGGCAACGCCGATTCCGCGCACGCTGGCGCTGACGATTTACGGTGACCTTGATATTTCGGTGATGAAGGGGCGTCCTCCCGGACGCAAGCAGGTGCAGACGCTCTGCTATACGGAGGAAAGGCGCAGGGAGGTCTATGCAGGGCTTGTGCGCCAGGTGCAGGCCGGCAGACAGGCTTATGTCGTGTGCCCGTTAATCGAGCAGTCGGAGGCGCTGGAGGCGCGTAGTGCGGAGCAGGTGTATGAGGAGCTGTGCCGCGACTTTTTGCAGGGTATTCCCTGCGCACTTTTGCATGGCAGGCTGCGCGGCGCGGAGAAGGACGCGATTATGCAGGACTTTGTCGACGGCAAAATCAAGGTGCTGGTGAGCACGACGGTTATCGAGGTTGGCGTGAATGTGCCGAACGCGACGCTTATGGTGATAGAAAACGCCGACCGCTTTGGCCTGGCCCAGCTGCACCAGCTGCGCGGACGCGTCGGACGTGGCAGCGAGCAGTCCTTCTGCGTGCTGCTGACGACGGCAGATTCGCCGGAGGCCTTGTCACGGCTGCGTGTGCTGCATGACAGTGACGACGGCTTCTATCTGGCAGAGCAGGATATGAACCAGCGCGGCGCAGGCCAGCTTTTCGGTTTGCGTCAGCATGGCTTGCCAGATTTACGAATTGCTGATATAATGCGAGATGTTGAGACTATTGCTGAGGTGCGCAAATTGGCGCTGGAGCAGCTGCGCACGCCTGAGGATTGGCAGGAAATCCGCCGTCTGGTGGAGCTGCAGTTTGGCGGACGCTTCAACATGATTTTTAATACGTAAGGAAGGTAAGAGCTTGAAATGTAATAGAAATTGGCTGAATAACCCCGATGTTTTTGCTAAGGTGGTGGCGGCAGTGCTGCTCGTAGCGCTGTTTTTATGTATCCACTGCTTTGCCGAGGACTTCTTCAGCAAAACCTTTAAGCTGGCTATCAGCGGCAATGTCAACGGACTGGTAGAGTATCTGCGCTCCTTTGGGCCGTGGGCGATTGTCATCAGCTTTGTTCTTGATGTGCTGATTAACGCCGGCAGTGTTTTTCCGTCGATTTTTCTGTCGACGGCCAACGGCTTGATTTTCGGACTGCCGCTGGGCATTACGATTTCCTGGCTGGCAGAGACGACAGGTGTGGTTATCAGCTTTTTCCTCATGCGCTTTTTCTTCCGCAATACGGCGGATTGAAAAAAGCAATTCGCTCAAGCATATAGATGAAGCGAGCAGCAAGCATGGCCTGGAGTGGATGGCGTTTGCCAGGGCGCTGCCGTATTTTCCGTCAGGCATATTGACGGCGGTGGGTGCGGTCAGCAGCATCAGTGCGCGTGATTATATTATTGCCAACCTTATCGGCAAGTTTCCGTCTACGGCGCTGGAGGTTGTCATTGGCCACGACGTGGTTAATTTTCAGGAGCATAGTCAACGTCTGACGCTTTTGATTATCACCGTGGGTTTTATTTTCTTCATCTACAAAAAGTGGTTTTATAAGGGTGGAAAGAAGTAGGGACTGCGCTATAAAAAAGCAGACGCAAATGTGAAATCTTGCGCCTGCTCTTGCAAATAAAAATTCTTGATGATATACTATTAATACAAAGAGGTACTCCGATAGACGGTTAGTCCTCAGAATAGTTTAGTTAAAAAGTAACCGCACGTTTTCCAGACAGGGCGGTTACTTTTTTGCGTGAATTTGGCCTAATGCGTAACCAATAGTAATACCAATACCCAGTGATGTCAGACATAAGCTGATGACTGAGATAAGGTTATCTAAAGTTAACATGGGCCTCACCCCCTCTTAGCTGCATATTTTCAATAAGCTGAAGTACGTAGACCTAGAGGGTTAACCGCCTACCGTTATGGAGTACCTAAAAAATATTTTAGCATAAAAAACAAACGCTTACAACGAACAGAAAGTGAAATCTTACGTTGTAAGCGTTTTTCTTTTTCTCTTGCTTTTTACCGTAAGGCGTATCATAATTTAATCGTAACGTGATAATAATAATCGCGATACGATTAAATGAAAAGCTTTTGACGAAATTTTATGGATGTATTTTGCTGGAAAGGAGGGTTTTATGCTTGTAGGCAGAGAGAAGGATTTACACACGCTTGAGGAGCTGTATCGCAAGCCTGGCTTTGCGCTGGCCGCCGTCTATGGACGCAGCGGCATGGGCAAGACGACGCTGCTGCAGGAGTTCTTACGTGACAAAAATGGCCTGCATTTCACGGCGCTGGAGGCGGGCGATGTGCTCAACGTGCGCAGCTTCACGAAGCAGCTTGCCGCACTGCTGCCGCAGGCGGCAGCTGCGACGAGCTGGGAGGAGGCCTTTACGCTGTTGGCGCAGCACAACGAGGAGCAGCGCTTTGTGCTTGTACTAGATGAATTCTATCATCTGGCGCATACTGCTGTGTGCGCTGCGCTGCGCACGCTGGCGCAGACAGAGGGCGCGGAGCGCATCATGGTGCTTATAAGCAGCAGTCAGTTCAGCTTTATGGAGGGCGGTCTGATGAGCGCGAAAAGTCCGCTGGCAGGGCTTTTGGGTGCTGTCGTGGCGCTGGGGCCGCTGCCTTATTATGAGGCCGCGCAGCTGCTGGACGGCTTCAGCGATGAGGAGAAGCTGGTGCTGTACGCCTGCCTTGGCGGTGCGCCGCAGTATCTGGCGCTGGTGGACAGCAGACTGACGCTGCTGGAAAATTTGGAGCAGCTGTATCTGCGTCCGAGCGGCTTTTTCTATAATGCGACGCTGCTTTTGCTTAAGCAGGAGCTGCGCGAGCTGACGCTGTATAATTCGATTATGCTGACGGTGGCGCAGGGCGTGACGCGCATGAACGAGATTGCGGCGACGCTCGAGGTGGCGCCGAATACGCTGAACTGCTACTTGCGCACGCTGTGCAGCCTGCATCTTTTGGAGCGCATCTGCCCTGTCGGTGAGGATGCACGCCGCAGTAAAAAGACGCAGTATGTTATCAAGGATAACCACTATTATTTTTGGTATCACTTTGTTTTTACGCTGCAGGGCGTGATTACGCTGGGGCGGAGCGAGCAGGCCGTACAGCAGGTGGCGCGTGGTCTGGACGCGTATATGCAGCAAGGGCCGTTCCGCGATATCTGCCAGCAGTTTCTGCGTCATGAAGCGAGTCAGGGACGCTTGCCTTTCGTGCCTGTGCAAAACGGTACGTGGTGGGGCTTGAACCCGCGCCTGCGCCTGCAGCAGAGCGTCGACCTCGTTTTTACGGATGAGGGACGCAGGGTACTGCTGGCGTCCTGTCTGTGGGAGCAGGAAAAGAGCGACGTGCAAGCATTGGCTGAGCTGCGTGCTAAGCGCGACCTGTTTGCCGACTATGGCGAATGCTATTACGCGCTGCTGTCGCGCGCTGAGTTCAGCGAGGAGCTGCGCAGCGAAGCTGCGCGGGACGAGCAGCTTTTGCTTTATAATCTGCCTGAATTACTGGCAGAAGCACGCTAAATGTGTTAGTCGTGAAAAAATCTTCTGAAACAAGTTAGAAATAACGTAGAATATACGAAATTGTTCTTGCAAAATAGGGTAGTTTAATATACAATAAGTGTACACTATTAAAAACTCTGGAGGGAGAATTTTTTATGACAATGACTCTGCGTGAAGAAGCTATTAAAATGCATTTAGAAAATAACGGCAAAATTGCTGTTGCAACTAAGGTTCCTATTGCAACACGTCATGACTTGGCTGTAGCCTACACCCCGGGCGTAGCTGAACCCTGCAAAGATATTAAAGAGAATAAGGATTTATCCTTTGAATATACCTGCCGTGGCAACATGGTAGCAATTATCAGCGACGGTACGCGCGTACTTGGTCTGGGCGATATCGGTCCGGAGGCAGCATTGCCTGTTATGGAAGGCAAGGCCGCTTTGTTCAAAACCTTCGGCGATGTTGACGCTGTGCCTGTATGTCTGGGCACCAAGGATTCGGACGAATTTATCCGCACGGTAAAAATTCTGGAGCCTAACTATGCAGGCATCAATCTGGAGGATATCTCTTCTCCGAAATGCTATGAGATTGAAAACAGACTGAAGGAAATCGCTGATATCCCTGTATTCCACGATGACCAGCATGGTACAGCTATTGCCTGCCTGTCTGCTGTGCTCGGCGCTCTGCGCTTTGTAAAGAAAAAAATTGCTAAAGCAAAATTTGTTGTTAATGGCTGCGGCGCTGCAGGCAGTGCGATTGGCCGCCTGCTCGTAAACATGGGCGCGAAGAATGTTATCATGGTTGACCGCTTCGGCGCCCTCTATGAAGGCATTGATGCGCAGCTTGACAGCGTACAGAGCTATCTGGCGACTGTGACGAACAAGGAGCGCGTTCAGGGTACGCTGGCCGACGTTGCTAAGGGTGCAGACGTTCTGATTGGTGCATCTGCGCCGAACGTATTTACTAAAGAAATCATGCAGAGCATGGCTGAAAAAGCTATTGTTTTTGCGCTGGCTAATCCGGTGCCGGAAACAAGCTATGATGAGGCTAAGGCTGCTGGTGTTGCTGTTGCCGGTACTGGCCGCAGCGACCGTCCGAACCAGGTTAACAACGTAACCGTATTCCCGGGCGTATTTCGTGGTGCTATCGACGTGCGTGCGCGTGCTATCACCGAAGAGATGAAGGTTGCTGCAGTTTTTGCTATCGCTGATTTGATTGACGAAAAGGATCTGCGTGAGGATTATGTTGTTCCTGATGCTTTCGATCCGCGTGTAGCTCCGGCTGTTGCTGAGGCTGTTGCCCGCGTTGCTATCGAAAGCGGTCTGGCACGCAAGATTGTTGACCCTGAGGTTGTAAGAGCTAATACTGCCAAACGTGTTGGGAGATAAGCCCGCACTGATTTAGGAGGATTAATATGAGAGATATTGAAGTAAGCAAGGTTACTGATGTTATTGCCAAATTATGTATGGATGCCTGCTATTATCTGCCGCAGCAGATGATGGACAAAATCAAAAACGCCATCAATACCGAGGAATCTCCTCTTGGCCGCGAGATTTTGACTACGCTGGTAGAAAATTTTGAGCTGGCTAAGGAAAAGGCTGTGCCTCTGTGCCAGGATACTGGTCTGGCTGTTGTTTTCCTGGAGATTGGCCAGGAGGTACACTTCGTTGGCGGCGATTTGTACGAAGCAGTGCATGCCGGCGTAGCTAAGGGCTATACCGAAGGCTATCTGCGTAAATCCTCTGTAGGTGACCCGGTTTTTGAACGCAAGAATTCCGGCGATAATACTCCTGCTATTATTCATACCAAGATTGTTCCTGGCGACAAGGTACATATCATTCTCTGCCCGAAGGGCTGCGGCAGCGAGAACATGGGCGCGTTGAAAATGCTCAAGCCTGCTGACGGCGTAGAAGGCATTAAAAAGTTTGTTGTTGATACCGTTCGTGCTGCAGGCCCGAACCCCTGCCCGCCGATTACCGTTGGCGTAGGCATTGGCGGCAACATGGAGCGTGCTGCTATCCTCGCAAAATATGCGCTGACTCGCGATATTGGCGACCATAACAAGGACGAGCGCTATGCTAAGCTTGAGGACGAGCTGCTGGAGCTTGTCAACAAGACCGGCGTTGGTCCCTCCGGTCTTGGCGGCACCACTACGGCGCTGGCTGTTAATGTAGAGTTTACGCATACGCATATCGGCGGTATGCCGTGCGCTGTTAATTTGAACTGCCATCAGGCACGTAAGGCTGAGGCTACTATCTGAGAGACCAACTATAATGGCTAAGGCAGAGAAAAGATATTACTAACAGTAATTTGTATAGAAGGGATGAACCATAACATGAGTGAAGCAGTAATCAAATATATCAATGCTCCGCTGTCTGCGGAAACGATTAAAGACCTGCATGCTGGCGACGTAGTGCGCATCAGCGGCTCGATTTATACGGCGCGTGACGCTGCACATAAGCGTCTTTATGAAGCTTTGCAGCGTGGCGAAAAGCTGCCGCTGGATTTGACCAATAATGTTATCTACTACGTTGGCCCGACTCCGGCTAAACCGGGCGAGGTTGTCGGCAGTGCCGGCCCGACCACGAGCGGCCGCATGGACAAATACACGCCGACGATGATTGAGCAGGGTATGCGCGGCATGATTGGCAAGGGTCTGCGCAGCCAAGAGGTTATTGATGCCTGCAAAAAGCACGGCGCAGTTTATTTTGTTGCTGTCGGCGGTGCTGCAGCGGTTATCACGCAGTCTATCAAGAGCGAGACGATGATTGCTTATGAGGACCTCGGACCGGAGGCTATCCGCAAATATGAGGTTGAGGATTTCCCTGCAATTGTCTGCATTGACAGCGAAGGCAATGACTTCTATAAAGAAGGTATTGCGAAATATAGTAAAGAGTAACATTGTTTACATAATCGAGGCGGTTTTATACTGCCTCGGTTTTTTTATAATTTCTTGTTGACAAAAA
>URVO01000062.1 GCA_900551335.1 uncultured Phascolarctobacterium sp. | reverse complement strand
CCAGTCCACAAGATCCTTGATAACCTCGGAGGCGATAATCAGGCCTGCTACCGAGGGGCAGAAGGCATTGCTGCCGGGAAGAGCGCGGCGCTTCGGCGCCTCGGCATGACATTCATCCTTGAGCTCGTCGACCTGCAGCAGCGGCAGTTCCTTGGAATAAACGACCTTGAGCTTTTTGATATGATGCTTTTTCATGGCCTGACGCATGACGCGTGCCAGCGGATCAATGCTGGTTTTGTAGATATCCGCAACCTCGAACATTGCCGGATTAACCTTGTTGCCTGCGCCCATGCTGCTGATAACGGGCACGCCTGCCTCCTTGGCAGCGAGCACGATAGCGATTTTAGCAGCGACCGTATCTACGGCGTCGACTACGTAATCATATTTGCTGAAAGTAAACTCGTCCTTGTTTTCAGGAAGAAAGAAGCATTGGTGCAGCGTAATCTCTGCCTCGGGGTTGATGCTGAGAATGCGCTTGCGCATAGCTTCGACCTTTGGCTGACCGATGGTGTCGAGTGTAGCGATGATCTGACGGTTAATATTGGTGATGGCAACTGTATCGTTATCAATGAGGTCAAAGCTGCCGACACCGCTGCGTGCCAGCGCCTCGACAACATGACCACCGACGCCGCCGATGCCGAAAACTGCGACGTGGGCTTTTTTTAATTTAGCAAGAGCTTCGCTGCCGAAGAGCAGCTCGGTACGGGAAAACTGGTTTAGCATATGCTTCTCCTTTGCATTATCATCGTATTTTTATTGCTTAGTTAGCAAGAGATACCTCTACCTTGCTGCCGTCCTTTAAATCCTCCGGCTTTTTTTCCGAGGTTATTGTAATCTTTGTGCCGTCGATAGCGGTAATGCTGCCTGCGAAGGGAGCAGGCGTGTCTGCGGCCTTGAGCTGGACAGCCATGCCCTTTTGCAGTGCTTTGGCCTGTGCTTCAGAAAGCTTCAGCGTGAGCGTGCAGGTGTCGACAGCCTTGATTTGCAGCACAACCTGATCCTGTGCTGCCGCAGCATTATTTGTCAGCAGCAGGTCGGTGATGATGCCGGTGCAGGGACTTGGGGCTTCATTCTTTTGCTGCTGGATAAGCAGAGCTGCCTGCTGCTTTTTGAGCTGCTCGATAAGCTTTTGCTGTGCCTCTATCTGTGCAGGCGTGGCAGGATGAAAGCTTACGGAGACGCTGGTCGCTGCCTGCATCTGTGCCATAGCCTGATTCAGCTCATTTTGGGCAGCCTGCGCCTGATTACGCGAGACAGCACCCTGTGCCAGCAGGTCGTTCATTTTGGCCGCCTTTTGCTGTGCTACGGCGACGTTCGCCTGCGCAAGGGCAAGATTGCCTGCCGGTACCGCCGTCGGCGTGCCCTGCTGCATGCGCTTTAAGTCAGCCTCGGCCTTGGCAATTTGCAGCTTCAGCTCCTTGACCTGCTTATCAAGCTTGGTGTTTTCGATAGCAAAGAGCGGCTGCCCTTTGCTGATGCGTTCGCCCTTTTCGCTGATAAGGCCGATGATTTTTCCGGCAGACGGAGCCTTGATGGCATAGCTCGGAATGCTGATAGCAGCACTGCCGAGCGACTTGTCATTCTGTACTGCGCAGCCGCCCAGCAGCAGTGTGCAGACAAAAGTGCAGAAGAGCAGGTAGAGTAATTTTTTTATTTTCATAGCTGTGAAACCTCATTTCCTAGAATACTTGTATATTATAACGCATTTGTGTGGCGATTGCATGTCATTTCCGCAAGAAACAGATAATGTACCTAAGAAAGAAGTAAATATTTTACACTCTAGCCACCTTTCACAAAATCTGTGTAAAAAAAGTAACAAAAAGTTTTCACTTGGACGTTACAAATCGAAAAAAATTTAGTATAATATTATTAAAGTGTATTATTGTTTACACTCTACGTGAGATCTCAAACTGGCGCCGATGTATTTTTTAGTGAGGTAGAATAGTAGAAATGTTTTTTGATTCATATGACACACCAGTTTTCAGACCGCCTAGTGAGGCACGCAGCTTTATTTTACGCGTAACAAGAGGCTGCGCACATAATAAATGCACCTACTGCAATATGTACAGAGGTGTACCTTTCCAAATTTTAACAGATGAAGAAATTTCGCGGCAGATTGCGCTTGCAGTTCATTATGGCAAGCAAAAGGTTCGCCGTGTATTTTTGGCTGATGGTGATGCACTTGTGCTGCCGACAGCTAAGCTATTGAAAATATTGCAGGTGCTGCGTGAGCAGTTCCCGAAGCTGCAGCGCGTTTCCAGCTATGCAGCGCCGAAGGATATCCTGCGCAAAAGTGAGGACGAGCTGCGTCAGCTTAAGGAGGCTGGCCTGACGCTGCTATACTACGGCATGGAAACAGGCGACGATGCTACGCTGAAGGCTGTCAACAAGGGCGTTGACGGCGAGCAGGCTGTAGAGGCAGGCCGCCGTGTTACGGCCAGTGGTATGAAGCTGTCTGTGATGGTTATCTTGGGCATCGCAGGCAAGGAGGGCAGCGAGCGTCATGCTTTGGCGACAGCACGTGCTATCAACATTATCAAGCCGACGCATTTAAGTGCTTTGTGCCTGATGCTATACCGCGGCAGCGAGCTGCTCGACCAGTATGAGGCAGGCAAGTTCAATCCCTTGTCTCCGGCAGGGCTGATGCAGGAGCTGAAGCTGATGATGGAGAATATTGACATTCCTGAGGGTAGGCATTGCCTGTTCCGCAGTAACCACGTTTCCAACTATGTGCAGCTGGCGGCAACCCTGCCGAAGGACAAGCCGGCGCTGCTGCGCGATATCGACAGAAGCATTGCGCATTTAAGCAAGCTGAAGAGCTGGGACGTATATAACTATAATTAAAATTTAGCAAAAAGCTGAGTGATGACGATGAAAAAAGGTCTGACAGTGCTGCTGACCTGCGCGGTGCTGGCCGGCTCGACGCTGGCTCAGGCGCAGGAGCAGGCTTATGGCAATACGATAGTAAGCAACAAGCCGCATAAGCAGACGACGGTGCAAAAGCCTGCGTCTGCCGTAAGCAGCGAGGTGAAGCCTGTCGCCGCTGCGCCGCAGGCGCAGACGGCCAAGCCTGCTAAAGCCAAAAAGGAGAAGTCTGCCAAAGCAGCAAAAAAGACTGCTGTGCCAAAGCAGGAGAAAAAACAGGATAAGCAGAAGACTACGGTGCAGCAGAGCAACTGGCGGCTGAAGGTTGCACAGCAGAAGCTGAACGTGCTGGGCTTTAGCGACGAGCGTCCCAGCGGCAAAATGACGCAGGCGACGACCGATGCGCTGAAAAGCTTTCAGAAAAAGCACAGCCTTAAGGCGCACGGCGAGCTGGATGATGTGACCTACCGCAAGCTGACCTGGGAGGCCTTTACGCAAAAGGAAGGCATTCAGAAGGTGCAGGGCAAGGATATCGTCAGCAGGGCAGCCAAGTATAAGGGCGTTCCCTACGTCTTTGGCGGCACAACGCCGAAGGGCTTTGACTGCTCCGGCTATGTGCAGTATGTCTTTAAGGACTGCAAGGCTGCGCTGCCGCGTTTGGCAGACGAGCAGGCGCTCAAGGGCGTGTTTGTGACGCAAAGACAACTGCGCCCCGGCGATCTGGTATTTTTCACGACCTATCTTCCCGGAGCCTCTCACGTAGGCATTTATGCCGGTTCCGGGCAGTTTTGGAGTGCGTCCTCTTCTAAGGGCGTAATTCTGTCGTCATTAAAGGATGAGTATTGGAAGACTCGTTATTACGGTGCGCGGCGCGTACTCGTAACGAATGGAGAGATATAAAAAAGATAACTGCTTGAGCAGTTGGGGAGGGTACTAACGATGATCAGAGAGAGAAGAAATAAGGACAAATTAGCTTCTTACTACAAAAGGTTTATGGACGAGGGCATTATTGACCCTAACGTGCATCCCTGGGTTGCAGAAAGCTGGCAGCGCTGCCGTGCGATGAACCTGCCGCATGAGACCATGCCGAAAATCAATAAGCTGAGCCGTGAGGAAATTATCGAGCATCAGAAAACGCATGAGTTCATTGTTAAATATGTCGATGGCCTGTATGAGCAAAGCAAGCAGCATTTTAATATTCATAACCTGAGCATGCTGCTGATTGATGAAGCTGGCTATGTTATCAAGAATTATGCTATGCCCTTCTTCCAGCGTATCTATGAAGATATTCAGGGAATGCGCGTCTTGGAGGAGGATGTTGGTACCTCCAGCATCAGCGTAGCGCGTGAGCATAATGTGCCGTTCTTGATGTTCGGCCCGGAAATGTGGATTAAGGACAGCCACAGCGGTGATGCCTGCAGCGCACCTATCTGCGTCAACGGCAAAATCCGTTACATTATCTCCTTCTTCTCCTTAGATCAGAATGACCTGCCCTATGATTTGCTGCTGAGCCTGCTGCTGACGATGAAGTATTCCATCGAGCAGCATCTGAATATGCTGGAGGCCTGGAGCATCAACCAGATTATGATGGAGCAGCTGCCGGTAACTGTTTACTGGCTGGGCAAGAACGGGGACGTAAAATATTGCAACGAAAATGGCAGAAAGCGTTTGGACGGGCACGACCGCTTGGAGGATGTTTTCCTGAACTATGAGCATATTCCTGTGAAGAAGGCGCTCAAGGGCGTGCCGACGCAGCGCCGCGAGATTACCTGGATTACGCAGGACAGAACGTATGAGGATATTACCACGGTTATGCCGATTAAGGTTGGCAGTGAGGTGGAGAGCGCATTGGTGCTGTCCATGTCTATCGAGGATTTGAAAACGACGATTGCCCATGCAACAGGCTATAGCAGCCGCTACAGCCTGTACAGCATGGTGGGCGAAACGAGCGAGTTTTTGGCGCTGCAGCATAAGGCTGGCCGCGTAGCAAGAACTGACCACAATATTTTGTTGCAGGGCGAGCCTGGTACGGGCAAGCAGCGCCTGGCGCACGGTATTCATCAGGCAAGCTCCCGCGCTGCTGCGCCGCTGATTGCTGTAAAATGCCGCAACGCACCGATTGAGGAGCTGGAGGCAGAGTTCTTCGGTACAAACGAGGGCGAGCAGCAGTCCGCAGGCAAGCTGGAGCTGTCTATGGGTGGCACGTTGTTCCTCGACGAGGTAGAGAAGCTGCCGTCGGAAATGGGCGACAAGCTGGCTGAAGCTTTGCTGCACGGTCTGCCTTCGAAGGAAAAGGGCGGCAAGCCGCGTATGTTTGATGTGCGCGTAATCGCAGCCTGCGACTCTAACCTCAAGCGTTTGGCTGATAAGGGCTTGTTCTCGCGTAAGCTGTACGAGCTGGTGCTCGATACAACGATGCGCGTACCGCCTCTGCGTGAGCGCGTGAAGGATATTGAGGTTATTGCAGCGCACATCCTCGTGGAGATGTCTGCGCAGCACAACCTGCCGCAGAAGCGCCTTTCTCCGGAGGCTGTTTCTCTGCTGCTCTCCTGCAGCTGGCCCGGCAACATCAAGCAGCTGCAAGGCGTTATCGAGCAGGCCTTTTTCCACACTCCGGGCAGCATTATCGAAGCGGAAAACATCAAGCTGCCTGGCGACAAGACGCTGGAGCGCTCCTGGAAATATGATAAGGAAGCCTTCATCGCTGCCTGGAAATCTGCCGGCGGCAACATCAGCAAGCTGGCGACGATGCTTGACGTCAGCCGTGTAACGCTGTATCGCTATCTGAAGAAATACGGTCTGGGACCAAAAAATAAATAAGCAGCTTAGGAAAAATGTTATATTTTCTTGAAAATTTTTTCTGAAGAGCTTTTTCGACGCATTGTCAGCAGGCAGTGCGTCGATTTTTTATTATTACAAGCAGGAAATATTTGTAATAATGCACGTGCTAATAGCAATATATTTTTTATTTATGTTGTGGTCGGGACTATATAGAAAATACATAAACTATGCAGGAACGTTAAGCCGGGGAAAATCTCCCGAACGTGTAAAATTTGACTTATCGCTAGAAAAGTATTAAAATTAAATAGTTGTATTTAACCTTGAATTGTGCAAATCAGACATATAGAATGACATTTAATCACATGAAGGAGTATTTTTATGTTGCAAACCATCATCGAGCAGTGCAAAGCAAAAGCGCAGATAGTTTTTAATAAGCTTCAAGAGCAGGCAGCTTCAGTCGCAGCTGAGGCTAAGGCTGTGGCTAAAAATTTATTGGCAGAAGCACAGCAGCAGGCAGAAAAGGTGTATACCCTAGGCCGACGAGAGCTGTTATTATTATGGGAAAAAGGCAGAGCAAGAGCAGCAGTTCTTGCTGCTGTAGCCAAAATTCAGGCAGAGATGTATAAGCGTCGCGCCCTGAATGTTGTGCTGGATATAAAAAATAAGGTGGAGGCTAAGCTTGCTGAGCTGGCCGGCCGTGTTCGTACCCGCTATCTGGCAGTTCGCAATGCCTGGTGCGGCAATCAGCATTTCACCTTTTGGCTGGTTCCGGCAGATGGACAGCATGTTGCACGCAAGCATGTCAAAAAAGCACATATCAAATATGCCTTTACAGGTATTGCCTCTGTGATTGTAGCTCTTGGCATTGCTCTTGGCGTTTTGGGCCATATGGCTATCCAAAACGAAGCGCAGAAGCAGGAGCTGGCAGAATATAAGCAGACGAAGCAGGAGCAGGCGCAGAAGATTCAGGAGCTGCAGCAGATGGCCGAAAAGAATCAGAAGCAGCTCGCTTATCTGTCTAAGCTCGAGGACCAGGTGCGCAGCCAGATGGAAAAAAGCGGTGCGCAGCTGCCGCCGAAAAGTGACGCTTCTGTTTATGCAGGTAAGGGCGGCGCAAGCTTAGGCTCTGCGTCGGAAGTGAACGTCATGCTGGAGCAGGAGAAAAACATCAGCCTGCAGGCCAAGGCGAAGGCTGAGGATTTGCAAAAGCTGATTGGTGCTATTGAAAACGAAAATTATCGTCGTGATGTTACGCCGAGCCAATGGCCGACTGATGGCGGTTATATTTCTTCGCCGTTTGGCGGTCGTTCGAATCCGTTCAGCGGCTATGGCCGTGACTGGCATCCGGGTATTGATATTGCTGTTGATTATGGCACGCCTGTATATGCGAGCGCAGCAGGCTATGTGGAGCAGTCCGGCTGGTATGGCGGCTATGGCAAATATGTCCGCTTGAGCCATGACTTTGGCTATGAAACAGCCTATGGTCATATGAGTCGTCTGGCAGTGGAAGCAGGCTCCTTTGTCAAAAAGGGCGAGATTATAGGCTATGTAGGCAGCACTGGCTACAGCACCGGTCCGCATCTGCATTTTGAGATTCTGAAATATGGTGAGCAGGTTAATCCTTCTTCGTTGATGTAATTAGATAAGTTAGATAGTCTTTATAGAGTCCGTCATGCCTTTTGGTATGGCGGATTTTTGCTTAAGAACAACCTAGGTAAATTTCTAGCGAATGCTTTACATTTGTACTGTTAAATATTAGAATTAGCTTAACGAAAGTAGTGGAGGTAAAATCTTTAGCTAAGCTTGCTAAAAAACACTATGCTTGGTGTACTGCATTTTGCTTGGGACAATAGTTTGGCTGTTGAGAGCGATATTTGCTTTAATGCAATGACAGAAGTAGTGTAGGTTTATCTTGAAAGCAATTGCTTCGTGAAATATTAAATTAAAATCGGAGGCGTCATTATGCAAAAGTTCATTAACAATCCGCAAAATCTGACAAGTGAATTATTAGAAGGTCTTGTGTTATCCAACCCTGACATTATCACCTTGGAGCAGGGTAACCTTATTGTGAACAAAAAATTGGCAGAGGCAGACCGCGTAACTATCGTAACCTTGGGCGGCACTGGCCA
>URVO01000061.1 GCA_900551335.1 uncultured Phascolarctobacterium sp. | reverse complement strand
TGCCCATGCGCTTTCTGAACAGCTTCGGCATATATTTGCCCTTCGTTTTGCCGCCATAGGCATGACCGCCCCAGCGCACATAAACATCGGCAATATCATCCAGCGTCTCCCAGTTCTTGCTTTCCAGCAGAGCTGCCACACCGGCACCATACGTTCCCTGCGCATCGCCAAAGATACGGAAGGCCGCCTGACGCCATGCGTCCTCATGACTCAAGCCATCCTCAGCCTCAAGCTCCTTGCTGTCATTTTGGATATGCTTGCGCACAAAGTTCAGCTCCTCGTCCTCTTCAAGACCGGCAGCCAAAAGTACAGCCTTGTCCATCACCTGCATAACCGAGGGCATCGTGTCGCGGAAAAGACCGCTGATACGCGCCGTAACGTCGATACGCGGACGCTTCAGCTCCGTCAGCGAGATAACCTCCAGACCGTTGACACGCTGGCTGCCGCTCTGCCATACAGGACGGATACCCATCAGATAGAGGAATTCCGCAATGCACTGACCGTGGCTGCGCATATTCGCACCTGACCAGAATACCATGCCGATGCTTTCAGGATAATGACCTTCCTCCGCAATAAAGCGTTCAATAACCTGGTCGCCCAACGTTTTGCCTATCTCCCAGGCTGCTGGCGTCGGCAGACAGCGCGGGTCGATACCATAGAAGTTACGGCCTGTCGGCAAAAGGTCAGCACCGCCGCTCATCGGCGCACCGCTCGGTCCAGGCTCGATGTACTCGCCCTCAAACCCGCGCAGCATATTCGTCAGCTCCTGCTCCGTCAGCACAAGGTTCGGATAAACCTCATCAACTATATAGCTGCATACGCGTTGCAGCGTCTCCTTCGTCTCCGCAGAGGCAGCGCTCACCCACGGCAGCTGCAGTGCAGCAGCGACAGCCTCCTTAGCAAAGCCCTGCGCCTGCAACACGCGGATAAGCTCGCGGCACTGCTCGCCAATCCTGTCAATGAGCAGGCCATAGGTAATATTCAGCGGCTCATAAATCAGGCTGCTGTTTTCCAGAAGATAGTAATAATCAAAGCCATATAACGCGCTCACTGCCTGCGTCAGGCTGGGGATTTTGCCATTATCAAGGCGCATTAAAAGCCACAGATAATCTGTCAGCTGCTCGTCCAGCGGCATCTGTCCCAGAATATGCAGTCCGTTGTGTACCTCCATATTTTTCAGGTCAGTGATATAGTTATGCAGCCTGCCTACATATTCAGCAAACGGCTCGTCCTCGGTATGCGGCACCTCATTCTCAAGGTTGGCCTCCTTGACCTTCGCGCAGACCAGCTCCTCCAGCCTGCCGAGATTTTCCGGCTGCGTCGAGCTGAAATGCACGTATTCGTCCATGATTTTTTCCAGCTCCTCCAGCTCATCATAGACACCGGCATTAGTCTGCGGCGCAGGCAGATGCTCTATCAGACAGGCAGCGCCGCGACGCTTCGCCTGAATACCCTCGCCTGTAATAACCATGTGATAAGGATAGATGTTCGGCAAATCGCCCAAGGCTAAATCAGGATAGCAGGTGCAGTCCAGTCCGGCGTTCTTGCCCGGCAGCCATTCCAAGCTGCCATGCGTGCCTATATGCGCCACAGCATCAGCCTGCCAGATATCGCGCACCCAGCGATAGAAGGCGAGATATTGATGCGTCGGTGCTACATAAGGGTCGTGATAAATTTTCTCCGGGTCCTCGCCAAAGCCACGCGGCGGCTGCACAGTAACGAAAACATTGCCGTTCATTGTTCCGGGAACGAGGATATCGCCGTCATACTCCATAACGCTGCCCGGTGCTTCGCCCCAATCCTCCACCAACTGCTCCTGCACCTTCTTCTCCATAAGCGTAAAGAATTCCTTATACTCCGCGCCGGAGATTTTCTGTGCCTGCTCAAGCTGCTTGTCCGTCAGCATGCTGCGGTCATTCGTCGCATTGCATGTCAGCTCGCTGATGAACTCCTTGGTATCCTCCGGCACATAAGCAACGTTATAGCCACGCTCACGCATAGCTGCCAGCACGCGGCGGATGCTTTCAATCGTATCCAGACCAACAGCGCTGCCAATATTGGAATTTCGCGGCGGATAATTGTGGAAGATAATAGCGATTTTTTTCTCGCTGTTAGCCTTATGGCGTAGCATCGCCCATTTCTTCGCCTTCGAAGCCATGCGCTCCACACGCTCCTTGTTCGGCAGATAGCGTACATCGCCATTTTCCAGAATCTTTTTGTGCGCCACAGGCACGCCATGAATAATGCCGTCGAATTCTGGCAGCGATACGCTGATAGAAACCTCCATCGCATTCATGCCCTCGAAGCTGTTTTTCCATTCCTCATAAGGGGCAATCGTCGAATAGGCCGCGAGAATCGGCACATTTCTTTGCTTGAAATATTCAATGCTTATCGTGCCGCTGCTCGTCATTGAGAACTTCATCACATTCAGCAGCACATCAATCGCAGGCACGCCGTCCTTGCAGAAGAACATATCAAAAACCTGCGTCAGGCTGGGCATACCCATTTCCTCCGTAGGCATGCCGTTGCTGAATACGCAAATGGCGTTCATGCCCTGTTCCTCCAGCGTCTCAATCAGCGCCGCCTGATAGGTCAAATCGCCCCAAACCCATTCATCACGGTAGAACAAAATGCCTGCTGTCGGTCTGCCCGGCACGCAAAAGTCACGCTGATATTCGGCAAGGTCAGTGTAAACCTTGGGCGCGCGCGGATGATAAATGCCGCACCAGTGCATCGGGTCAGGCGCGGGCACGTCAGGCGTTCTGCCCTCCGCCAGCTGTGCCACGTACAGCCAAATATTTGTATAGTTCAGCTCACCGCCGAACATAGAATATCTTTTAATAATTTCCAGCTGCTGGGGTGTCAGCTTCTGCGACAGCTCGCCCTCCTTGCTGCCTGCAGCATCAATATAAAAGGTCAGGCGCAGCCGCTGCAGCTCGCGCACAAAGCGCTGCAAAAACGGCGTATCCAGACCTGTACCCATCCATTTCACCAAGACAACATCAGAGCTGCGCAGCTCGCGCTCCCATTTGCTTTCCCACTGCGTTGCCTCTGTTATCCAGTGGCAGGCGGACTCCCTGCTCATTGCTCCGCTTTGCTGCAGCTTCTCCAAGGTCTGCTGCATCACGCCAAAGCGACGGATAACATTCGTCAAAAAAATAACCTTACTCATTTCTCCTCAAGCCTCATTCAAAAAATTTCTATCTTACCCGCTTTTGCAGCAGGTCTGCACTAAATTTATTCCATAATCTTTCCTGCAGCTGCAAACAGCCCTTGAAGCCGACAAACGGCGTCTTGCCAAAGAAAATATCATCCTGCGCCGGATAAGCGATATTGCAAGGGATAAAGCTGCAATCATTGCGCCTATAAAGCACCGAGCTTTCACTGCTGCTCGCCAGCACCAGCACGTTATTGCATGTATTTAGATATTGCTCAATCGCTTCATCGTCCTGACCGACAACATAGACTGCATCCGCCGCCTCGCACTCAGGCAGCTGCGGCAAGGACTGCTGGCAGATAACCGTCAGTCGTCCCATATCCGCCCACTCTGTACGCAGGCTTTGCGCCAGACACAGAGCCTGCGTCGGCGGTGCGCTGACCAGCACCTCGTCGAACCACAGCGCTCCCCACAACAAACGTGCCTCGCTGTTCTTCGCATTCACCAGCTGCTGCAAGGCCTCTGCCTCCGCCTGCACCTTTGCTAAATGCGGACAAGGCAGCACCGCATGCAGCTTTTCAAGCCAGCGCAGCGTTCCAGCGATGCCATAGGGCAGTCCGGCGATAATATACGGCGTGCCATATTTTTTCTCCAGATATTGCGCAGGCGCCAGTCCCAGCTCAATATTCGTAACAATATTCAGCGCGGCCTCCGGAATATGCTGCAAGGCTTCCAAGCTGCTGCCGCTGCCCGGTGCGGCAAGCACCTCATAGCCAGCCAGCTCCAGCACTCTTCGCAGCTCCTCGGTATCAGCAGCGCCCTGAAGATAAAAATCCGTCTGTCCGATAAGATTCACAGCCAAGGGCCTTCGCTCCGCTGCCTGCTGCGGCAGCAGCAGCTCAAACGCCCTTTGCGCTGCACGCGTATATCCCTCGGCAAAGCCGCCCAGCATACCGCCACAGTCCATTGTGATGACCGGAAAGGGCAGCTTTTCCTTACGCACAATGCCCTGCAAATCGTCGCCTATCAGGCTCATAGCGCAGCTGCTTTCCAAAAGCAGCACAGAAGGCTTCTGTCCCTCTGCCATAAGATTTTGCAGCGCCTGCACGATATATTTTTCCGCGCCATAGACAACGGCATTGTTATCAGGCTGCGAGCCGCGGATGCGTAGCGACGTAGTATAATCCGCACGCTCCAGATAGCGCAGAGCATAAAAATAGCACCAGAGCGGACCGTTAATCAGCACCTCGCTTTGCGGTATGCCTGCGACAAAGGCTGCTGCGCCGGTCAGCGCACAGGTATCCACACGATTGCAGATATTGGACCATTGCTGCCGCTTAGACATAAAGCATACCTCCCTTCAGCCTGCTGCACAAAGCCTGATAAATGCCGCGCATCATCTTCAGTTCACCAGTCAGTGCCACCAGCGGCAGCATCGGCAGGAAAATCTGCTTGCCATCGCGCACCTGCAGCTCGTGCGTCGTCAGCACCAGCTCCGCTTCCTTTAGCAGCGCCTCGCCATCATGTATATCATAAACGGGATAGTCACAGCTGTCCTTGACCAGCTGCACCATCTCCTCGCGCTCCTTGTCCATATAGCAATCAAGCACAATCACGCCCGTCAAATCCAGCTCCAGCATTTTTATTGTTTCCAAAATCGCTTCGGGACGGAAATACTTCACCAAGCGTCCGATGCAGAGCACTGTTTTGCGTCCTCTCGTCACTGGCAGCATCCGCTGCAGCTCTGCCTGCAGCCTTGCTTCCTCCTGCCGCCAGACGGCCTCCGCCTGCTCCCTGCATCCCACAAGCTCGCCGACAGCCAGCAGCCACTCATGCGTCTGCTGCCAGCCGACAGGATAAACATCCGGCAAAAACTTCATGCCGAACCTCGCGCTCATCTCCTGCGTGAACTCCTTGAGTCCGTCATATGTCTGTCCGCGTCCGCCAAGCACCATAGCTATTTCCGCGGCTGCCAGCTGCGGCAGCTCCTTAAACGGCACATAGCCGGGGAATTGACCGATAACACGCACGCCAAGGCCTGCCAAAAGGCGCGTAACCTCCAGCGCATAATGTCCCCACGGACCGCCGTTATCGCCAATCAGCAGCGCTGTGCCTGCCTCCTTCGCACAGGGCCTTATAAAACGCTCCATGAGCTGCTTCGTAATCTCGAAATAACCCTGATAATATTCGCCGTCCAAAAAGCCGCAGCAATCCACCGTCAGCACCGGAACGCCATACTCAGCCTCCGCCTCACGCGCTGCTGCATCCACATCGTCACCGATAACTCCGGCCACGCAGGAATTGGCAATAACGAGGCACTCCGGCTTATAGCTTTCCATGGCAAAGCGCACGCATTTCGTCAAACGCTCCACGCCACCGAAAATGCTGTCCTTCTCCTCCATCTGACTGCACAGAAGCGGTACAGAGGCACGGTCCTCGCGGCGTCCCTCGGACAGCGTTCTGTATTGGGAATTTATATCCATCGTGCGTGCCACATGAGCGCAGGCACGCGGACTATGAAAAATCACCACCACACCGTCCATATAGGCCACCGCACGCCAAACGCCCGGCATACTGCAGCTGCAGCTTTTGCGGCTGCTCAAAAATCGTTTTGTCTTAATTGCCATATTCAGCCACCAGCTTCTCCAGCTCGTCGAACGTCATCGGCGTCGGCACAGAAAGCTTTTCGTTGCTCATAATATCGCGGCTCAGCTGACGGTAAACCTCGGCCTGCGCGCTTTCCGGCGCATATTGCAGCACCGTCTGGCGATTGTTCTCTGCCTTGTTGACCACCACGTCACGCGGAATGAAGGCAATGAGCTGCGTGTGCAACCTCTTAGCGAACTCCTCCAGCAGCGCCCTTTCGTTCGGCGTATTGCGGCTGTTGCCGATGATGCCGCCCAGACGCACGCCGCCGCGCAAAGCAAAGCGCTTTACGCCCTTAGCAATGTTGTTCGCCGCATACAGGCTCATGAGCTCACCAGAGGAAACAATGTAAATATCCGTCGCATAGCCCTCGCGAATCGGCACAGCAAAGCCGCCACAGACCACGTCGCCTAGAACATCATACAAAATCAAATCCTCGTCCGTAATAACCTCCAAGGACTTCAGCTTCTCCAGCGCCACGATAATGCCGCGGCCTGCACAGCCAACGCCCGGCTCCGGGCCGCCAGCCTCAACGCATTTGATGCCGTTATAGCCGGTGTGCACAATATCAGCTGCTTCCACATCATCGTCCTTGTCGCGCACCATATCCAGCACCGTCTGCTTGCAGATATGTCCCAAAAGCAGACGCGTAGAATCGTTCTTCGGGTCGCAGCCAATCTGGCAGACCTTCAAGCCCTCCTCACTAAATGCCGCCGACAAATTAGAAGCCGTCGTGGACTTGCCAATGCCACCCTTACCATACAAAGCTATTTTTTTCATATAAATTCCTCCGTTCACCGAGATTTTTCTATTCAAGCGCCCATTAAATGTGATATAATTTACTAGATGGAATCGCACAATACGACATATTCCATTTTAATCTATATACCTAGCATATTGTCAAGCTTATGAGGAACATTTATGATTAAAGATAACAAACGAAACTATTTTACTGCCGGAGAGCTCGCCGGTATTTTTAATATATCCAAGCAATCACTGCTCTACTACGACAAGGTGCAGCTGCTTTCGCCTGATTTCATCAGCGAAAACGGCTACCGCCATTACTCCGTGCAGCAATTTCTCGATTTAGAAATTATCGTCAACCTGCGTGCGCTCGACATCAGCATCGCCACCATCAAGGAATATCTTTCTCAGCGCAGCAAGCAAAATTTTGCAGAGGTGCTGGCACAAAAGAAAGCCGAATGTGAAGAAATTATCCGCAAGAATCAGGACATCTGCAAAATCATCGACAATTTCACGAATGACATCACTGTCAACGATAAATACAGCTGCCGTGATATAACGCTTACGTGGCACAAGGAGCATCTTTTGCGCGTAACGCCGCTGACGAGCGCGGACGATGCCAAAAAGCGGATTGCCAAATTTGCTCAGCACACGCTGAAGCAGGCACATAACAAGGCTGTTCTGCCCAACCACACCGGCTGGCTGCTGACGCAGGAAAACTTCTTTGAGAAACAGGATTTTTTCCGCTCCGATGCCTTCTTCTCCTGCGTAAAAAGTGCGCCTATTCATAAGAAGGTTATCAAAAAGCTTCTGCCTGCCGGTCTTTATCTGGAGCTTATTTTTCAGGGCACCTTCTATCATAATGGCGCAGAGCTAAGACAGCGGATACAAAAATTTTTGCAGGTCAATCAGCTGCGTCCCTTAGGCGACGTCTATGTCCTGCCCTATGAAAACCATTGGTTCACCGAAGACTGTAACCAATATATCAGTAAAATATTTTTACACGTTGAATATATAACGCCCCACGAAAACTAACCTTTCTTGCGCCCATGGCGACGAAATGACATCAATGCGACAGCCCTTTTCTTTTTTACTTATTTTGCGTGGCAGTGACCACTGGTCTCGCCGTTCATGATTTTGCGGAACATTTCATGTGCCTCATCAGCGCTCTTACCGTTAGCTAAAGCCTTCTGCATATGAATCATAGCAGTACGATATTTGGCGTGCGCTGCATCGTTAGGAATGGCTTCAACATTTTTCTGGTCAAACTCCATAACCTT
>URVO01000060.1 GCA_900551335.1 uncultured Phascolarctobacterium sp. | reverse complement strand
TTTAAGCTGCATGGAATAAAGCAGTTAGAAATGAAGCCTTTGGAAAAATTGCTCCGTTGCGTTGAAAAGGAGGCCAGAAGATGTTTATTAAAGATGGAATTGCTTATGCAGGCGAAATGAAGCCTGCCTTGAAGGTTTGGGGCGTGCGTCCTTTAGCTGACTGGAAGCTTTGGCTTCGTTTTAATACAGGAGAAGCAAAAATTTATGATTTTAAGCCTATGCTGAAATATCCTGCATTTAAGGTGCTGGAAGATGAAGAGCTCTTTAAGCAGGTATATATTGACTATGGGATTCTTGTGTGGAATGAAGGAGATATAGATATTGCTCCTGAAGAATTATACAAAAATGGCGTTGATGTGCGTCAGACAGCATAATATATAATTGCTGTTTAGTCGTTTTGTTGCAAAAAATTAGCGGCCTTCCTAGACGGGAGGCCGCTTTTAGTTACAAGAAGCTTCTTCTACAGTCCTGCCTGCTCAATGCCGCTGAACAGGAAGCCAAGATGCTGCGTGGAGTTCAAAAGCACCACGCGCCACGTGCCGCCTGTATATTCCAGCACGTTTACGCATGTATTATCCTGCTTAATCTGCCAAAAGTGCGACATATCCAGTCCCAGCAAATCGCAGATAATCACCTTGTTCACCGCGTCATGCGCAGCGACAAGCACTGTTTTGTCGTCATATTTGGCTGCATATTCGTCGAAGGCAGCGCGTGCGCGTCTGCGCACGTCCTCAAGGCTTTCGCCGCCGTCTGGCATCTGCACCTTCTCCGGCTGCGTATGCCAGAGCGCAAACTCTGCCGGATAGCGCTTGGCGATATCGCCTGCGAGCACGCCCTCCCAGCTGCCGTGGTTGATTTCTGTGAGTCTTTCATCTTTGGCTACAGGCAGGCCGTGCAGGTCAGCGCAGAAGCGGCAGGTCTGGTAAGAGCGCTGCAGCGGGCTGGAAATGCACAGGTCGATTGGGATTGCGCGCAGCGCCTCGGCCAGCAGCAAGCCCTGCTTGCGTCCGCGCTCGCTGAGCGGAGTATCCTCCTGCCCTTGATAGCGGCCTTCGATGTTCCAGGTAGTTTCGCCATGTCTTATTAATATGATTCTCATATTACTCTTACCCCTCGCAGTTAATCAGCTTAACATCCAGAATGCCTTCTACGCCGCGCAGCTGCAGCATGATGTCGTTCGGGATGTCGTCGCCAACGGCAATCGCCATGATGTTGGTGTCGGATTTGGCGGTGCTGCCAACCTGCATGCCGTTGATGTTGATGCCTGCGCTGCCGAGGATGGTTGCCATCTGGCCAATCATATTTGGCTTGTTGATGTGCGGTGCGAGCAGCAGGTAGCCTTCCGGATTGAAGTCAACATGATATTGGTCAATCTGCACAATCTTCGGCTGCTTGCCGTCGAACAGCGTGCCTTCGATTTTGTGCATGCCTTTGGCGGTAGCAATCTTGACGTTGATTGCCGTGGTGAAGTAGCCAGCCTTATTCGCCTTGACCTCCTTGACCTCCAGATTACGCTTTTTGGCAATGCCGGGGGCGTTGACATAGTTGACGCTGTCCTGCAGAATCGGGTTCAGCAGGCCTTTGAGGAAGGCAGTGGTGAGCGCACCGGTTTCGGTTTCAGCGAGAGCGCCGGTATATTCAATCTCTACGCTCTTAATCGGACCGTCGGCAAGGTAGATGCCCACAGTGCCCATGCGCTCTGCTAGCTTGAAGTACGGCTGGATGATGGCAGCGACGCTTTTTGGAATCGGTGCCATGTTCACAGCGGTCATCACCGGACGGCCCTCGAGCGCGTCGATAACGCCATAGGCTACGTCGACAGCAACGCCGATTTGTGCTTCAATCGTGGAAGCGCCCAGATGCGGTGTTTGCACCACATTGAAGAGGCCGAGGAACGGATTGTTTTCCTTCGTCAGCGGCTCGGTCGGATATACGTCAATAGCAGCGCCTGCGGATCCATGCAGCCGCCGCGAGCGCAGTTGACGATGCGCACGCCGTCCTTCATTTTGGCGATAGCGTCAGCGTTGAGCATTTTTTCGGTTTCCTTGGTTAGCGGCGTATGAATCGTGATGTAATCGGATTTGGCGAGCAGCGTATCCAGATCGACAAGCTCAACGCCAACCTGATGCGCACGTTCTTCGGTGATATAGGGATCATAACCGATAGTGGTCATTTCCATAGCCTGCATACGTTTGGCAACGCGGCTGCCGATGCGGCCTACACCGATGATGCCCAGCGTTTTGCCCTGCACCTGAATGCCGTCGAAGGATTTGCGGTCCCATTTGCCTTCCTGAATGGATTGATGAGCCTGCGGAATGTGGCGCGTCATGGCCATCAGCATAGCAACAGTGTGCTCGGTAGCAGCCATGGTGTTGCCTTCAGGCGTGTTGAGGACAACGATGCCTTTGGCGGTAGCAGCAGGAATATCAATATTATCTACGCCGACACCTGCACGGCCGATAACCTTCAGGCGGGTGGAGGCTTCAATAACCTCCTTCGTCACCTTCGTCATGCTGCGTGTTACGAGGCCGTCATAGTTGTTGATGATCTTAATCAGCTCGTCAGGCTTCATATTAGGCATTACGTCTACATCAAAATGCTCGCGCAGCAGTGCTACGCCCTTTTCGCTAATATCGTTGCTTACAAAAATTTTCATGGTATGTTCTCTCCTTACTTATTATTTTTCATATACTCAGTCATAAATTCTGCTAACGCCTGGCAGGCCACCATAGGAACGGCATTATAGGCGCTGGCGCGGCAGCCGCCGACAAGACGATGACCGCCGATGCCGACAAAGCCTGCGGCCTTGCCCTTGGCTACAAAATCCTTCTCCAGCTCCGGCGTAGCCAGATTGAAGGTTATGTTCATCAGGCTGCGTGCCTCCTTGGCTGCATGGCCTTTATAGAAGCCATCGCTGTTATCAATCACGTCATAAATCAGCTTGGCCTTGGCCAAATTGTTTTTGGCGATGGCATTCACGCCGCCCTGCTTTTTAATCCAGTGCAGAGTTTTGTTGACCATATAAATCGCGAAAACAGGCGGTGTATTATACAGGGAATCGTTTACTGCAAAGGTGCTGTAGCGTAGCATCGTGGGCAGATCTTGGCGGGCTGTCGCCAGAAAGGCCTTCTTGGCAATGACGATGACTACGCCTGCAGGACCGAGGTTTTTCTGTGCGCCTGCATAGATGAGGTCGAAGTCCGCAACGTTGACCTTGCGCGAGAGAATATCGCTCGACATATCGCAGATAACGGGAACGTCGAATTTCGGGAAGGCTTTGTACTCCGTGCCGTAAATCGTGTTGTTGGCCGTGAGGTGGACATAAGAGGTGTCGGGACGCAGGGTGAAATCCTGCGGAATGTAGCTGTGGTTTTTGTCGGCGCTGGTGGCTGCCTCGTAAACCTCGCCGTAATACTTGGCTTCAGCCATAGCCTTTTTCGCCCACACGCCAGTGTTGACGTAGGCGGCGTATTTTTTCGTGTGGAAGTTGGCCGCCGTCATCAGGAACTGCGTGCTGCCGCCGCCTTGGATGAACATAACCTCGTAATCATCGGGGATTTCCATCAGCTCACGCAGGAGCGCTTTAGTTTCGGCGTGCAGCGCAGCGTATTCAGCACTGCGGTGGCTCATCTCGATAATGCTCATGCCGGTGTTGGCATAGTTTAAAAATTCTTCTTGGGCTTCTAATAATACTTCCAACGGCATGGCGGAGGGGCCGGCGTTGAAGTTGTAGGCGCGTTTCATAGTAAAATTCCTTCTTTCTTTTGGCATCGTTAGATGAGAGCGTATCTAAAATCAAAAAGAGAAGCACATCCCTTTGGGACGAGCTTCTCTTCTTCTCGCGGTACCACCCAAATTGCCCGGGCAATATTGTGTAGCAGCTAAAAAAATAAGCCCTTCATCCCAAACTCATGGGACGAGGACTGCCTCGCGGTGCCACCCAGATTGCCTATGGCCAACTTTTAGTCGCTGTATCGGGCGTACCCGTCAAATTCATCACTTGCCGCTTCAGAGCGGAACAGATGTGCTTGCCTGCTGGCTTGCATCAACCGCCAGCTTTCTGAAAAGCGCCGCACGCTGCTTCTCCTTCATCGCGTTGCATATTTAAATGTTGTAGATGATTATAGCACTACTGGCGCAGGAGTCAAGCATTTTTGGAAAGATTTGTTGTGTATACATTTTTTTCAGGGGATTTGTAACGTAGGTTACAGAGTGTTGCTAAAAGTTTGTTTATGTGGTAAAATATACCTGACAATCGTGTTGCAGGGTGGCGTTGCCGAAATTCCATTGGAATGGAGGTGATGTCTATGGTATATTTTACTTTTCAAGACCTGATGGTCTTTGGATTGTTTATACTGGCATTGCTGACGTTCGTTTCTCAGAACAGAAAGTAATTTGCGCATAGAAAAACCGCCCCTAAACTTTGCCAGGTTTGTTGGGCGGATTTTCTAATCTTAACACATTATCAGGCAACCCACCTTGTGGGCGGTTGTCTTTCTTTACTTATAATATAGCACAACGAAAAAAATTTTTCAAGTTTTTCTTTGTGTGCTTGCCAAATCACCTCATTCATGATAAAGTAAATAAGACAAAAGCATATCAAACCGCTAGGGGCGCATTCTGCTGAGAGGACGTTGTCCGACCCTTTGAACCTGGATCTGGTTAGTACCAGCGTAGGAAAGCGAAGCTTGAGCAAAACGCAGACAAACCGCTTTCTACGAGGAAGCGGCTTTTTTATTGTAATACCAGCCGAAGCAGTCAGCAGCAGCTTGGCTGAGTTATGCACATATCCACAGGGGATTTTCAGCTTGTGGATAAGTAAGGAGGAAAAATCATGGCAACACAAATGCAATTAGCGCGTCAGGGTATCATCACTGACGCTATGAAAATCGTCGCAGAGCAGGAGCACGTAACGCCGGAGTTTATCCGTGAGGGCGTTGCCAATGGCACCATCGCTATTCCCTGCAACATCAACCATAAGAACATCATTCCGCGTGGTGTCGGCACGGGCCTGACCGTAAAGGTTAACGCCAACATCGGCACCTCCAGCAGCTATCCTGATCCGGCACCGGAGCTGGAGAAGCTCGCAGCAGCTATTGAAGCAGGCGCAGATTCCGTTATGGATCTTTCCACCGGCGATAATATCAGCGCATCGCGTCAGGCTATCATCGGTGCATCCACCGTTATGGTCGGCACTGTGCCTATGTATCAGGTTACTGTGGAAACCATCAAAAAGCGTGGCGCAGTCGTAGAGATGACCAAAGAGGATATTTTCGACGTTATCCGTATGCAGGCGCAGGATGGCGCAGACTTCATGACCATTCACTGTGGCATCAACAGAAACGTGCTTAAGGCTTTGCTTGACGAAGGCCGCGAGATGGACGTTGTCAGCCGTGGCGGCAGCTTTATCACCGGCTGGATGCTGCATAACGATAAGGAGAATCCGCTGTACGAGTACTATGACGAAATTCTCGACATCTGCGCTGAATATGACGTAACCATCAGCCTGGGCGACGGCCTGCGTCCTGGCTGCATCGCTGACGCAACTGACCGTGCGCAGATTCAGGAGCTGCTGAACCTGGGCGAGCTCACGCAGCGTGCGTGGGATAAGGGCGTACAGGTTATGGTGGAAGGCCCTGGCCATGTGCCTTATAACCAGATTGCGGCGAACATGCAGCTGCAAAAGCGTCTCTGCCATGGCGCACCGTTCTATGTGCTCGGACCTCTCGTAACCGACGTTGCTCCTGGTTATGACCATATCACGAGCGCTATCGGCGGCACGCTGGCTGCAGTGAGCGGTGCAAACTTCCTCTGCTACGTAACGCCGGCAGAGCATCTGGGCCTGCCTGATATCAACGACGTGCGCGAGGGCGTTATCGCTACGCGTATCGCTGCTCATGCAGCAGACCTTGCCAACGGCAATAAGGCTGCCTGGGAATGGGATCTGAAGATGGCGAAGGCGCGCAAGAAGCTCGACTGGCCGGCGCAGCTGGACCTGGCTATCGACACCGTGAAGGCGAAGGAGTACCGCCAGCGCAAGAACAAATCCGACGATGAGGCTTGCTCCATGTGCGGTAATTACTGCGCAGTGAAGATCGTGGGCCAGTATCTGGAAGAGCATATGCGTAAGCATTAAAATTGTGCAGCGGCAGGTGGTAAAAGACCGGCCTGCTGCTTGTATAAGATATTGCTTGAAAAAACTGCACTAATGTGATATATTAGAAATGAAAAAAGACAACCGCCCACAAGGTTGGTTGTCCGATAAAGTGGTTATTGAAAGACTGCCCTTACCGGTCAAAGTATTGGGGCAGTTTTCTTTTGTTGCAAGAAAAGCCTAGTGCTTATCCCCCCGAAATATGCTATAATATAAGCAATAATACTGTAATGAGGTTGGCAATGGAACAAGATATCTTAACATATGTAGGTAAAAGTCTGTATCAGACACATATTTTGAAGGAAATGAAGCGCTATGTTGTTTTCCGCACGCGCTGCAAAATGCATAGCAGCGCCGTAAATGATCTGCTGAGCTTCTTCAAGGCGAACGAGCATCGTCAAGCCTGGCTAAAGGGCAATCCGTCGTTCGTAGAGCAGACAACGCGCAGCTTCTTCTATAAAGGCTCAACCTGGGATGAGCGCATGGCGCTGGTGAAGAACCATGTCGAGATTATGGAAGCGTTATTTACGGATAAGATGCTGGACGAGCTTTATGGCGAGCGCAAGGCTGTGCAGCTGTGGCAGGATGAGTATCAGGAAAAGCCGCTGACGCTGAATCTGGTGTTTCATGCCGGCCAGCGTAAGGAAGGCTGCCTGTCGCTGATGATGAACTATGAGGAGCAGGCTTTGTATCAGATTATGTTTTGGTTCGGCAAGGATAAGGATGGCAAGAACGCTATCTATATCGGTGCGCTGCAGGGACCGCAGAACGGCAATGAGCTGATTAAGGGCTTGACCAAGGCGTTCTTTGGCTATCGCACGAAGAACCTTGTGTTCTATGGCCTGCGCAGTTTGGCGAAGGCTTTGGGCATAGAGAAGATTTACGCTGTGGGCAACGATGGCTATTATGCTATGAACCATATCCGTATGGATCGCAAGCTCAAGACCGATTTTGGCGCATTCTGGCTGGAATGCGAGGGAGAGCAGTGCGAGGATAAGCGCTTCTTCGTTATGCCGGTGGCAGAGCATCGCAAGTCGATGGAGGAGCTGAAGCCGTCGAAGCGTGCGCAGCATCGCCGCCGCTTTGCAAAAATGGACGAGATGGAGAGTGCAGTGGCAGAGTCACTGAAGACTTATATGCGGTGAGAACGTCTGCGTTGACGGACGCGGCGTTCTTGCCAGTTTTGGTGAAGAGAAAGAGGGCGTACCAGTGGAGCGGGAGTGAAGCTGGTACTTTTTTTGGTATATTGATATTCGAAATATAAAAATTTGGCTTGGGCATATTGTATGAATGGAGATAATGAAAATGATTAAGTATTTAGAAGGTGATATATTTATTTCGCCAGCACAAGTAATAGTTAACACTGTTAATACTGTTGGAGTTATGGGAAAGGGAATTGCTTTATCATTTAAAAAAGCATATCCGGAAATGTACAAAGCATATCGAAATGCTTGCGAGGATAATACATTTCAAATGGGAAATTTAATGCTTTGGCGTGAAATTGATCATTGGATTTTGTTATTTCCGACAAAAGAGAATTGGCGTAATCCGTCTAAGCTGGAATATATTGAACAGGGATTAAAGAAGTTTGTTGAAACATATTTTGAAATGGGGATAACTTCTATCGCCTTTCCGCGCTTAGGCTGTGGGAATGGAGGTCTGGATTGGAATGATGTAAAGGCATTGATGGAGAAATATTTAAAACCTCTACCCAT
>URVO01000059.1 GCA_900551335.1 uncultured Phascolarctobacterium sp. | reverse complement strand
TGTCAGGATGCACAGCGAGCGTTGCTGCCAACAGCAGACGCTGACGCTGACCGCCGCTGAGCTCGTCGAGCTGATAGCTTTCGCGTCCCGGCAGGCCAACATCCTCCAGCGCCTTGCGTGTGCGCTCGGCAACCTCCTCCGGAGCAAAGCCGTGGTTGAGCAGGCTGAAGGCAATCTCTTCACCGGCAGTCAGCGAAACGAGCTGGCTTTCATAGTCCTCCATGATGAAGCCTACGCGCATCGCCAGGTCACTTACACGCTTGCCCTGAGTGCTTTCGCCGTGAATCTGCACATCACCGCTATAGCGGCCGCCCATATAGAAGGGAATGATACCCGTCAACGCCTTGCACAGCGTCGTCTTGCCTGCGCCGCTCGGACCGGTCAGCACAGTGAAGCTGCCTTTTTTTACAGCAAAGCTGATGTCGCGCAGCACCAGGTCGGACTTTTTATAAGCAAAATAAAAATTTTCTACATTAACAACGTTTTCCATTATTTCTCATCCTCCTGAACATAGAACAGCTTCCGCACGGGAGCGTACAGGAAGAAGGTAATCAGACCGTTGAGCACAGCAATAATTGCTACTACTGGCAGCATAGCATAAATCCATACGTGCAGCGGCAGACCAAGAATTAATTTCAAAATAAAGGTAAAAATACCGCCGCTCGCCATCGTCGCCATAAAGCCGGTGATAAACGGACGCAGCTTCCATTCGCCGATACCGGCCTTGAACATCGCCTCTACCAGCAGGCAGCAGAGCGTCGCGCCTGCCAGCTCGCTCGCGATATTGCCCAGCGGGAAGGCTGACTTAGAAGAAGGCACCAGCGTCAGACCGGCGATAAAGCCAATACCGATAGCCTGCGACAGCTTCGGACGCGTCAGATTAATGACAATAGAATACATGGCAATCGTCCAGTTCGGCGTAACGCCGCCAACGTTCGGGCTTACTGTATGCAGGATAATGCCAATAGCCAAAAGCATTGCCGTAATTGCAACCCAGCGGTAGCCGTCCTGCATCGGCTCCACCTCGATAAGCTGCGGCACAGGCTTGTTATTTTTTTCATCCATGAATAATTACACCTCTCTCCACAATAGTGTAAGAAAATAATATGTTATCATTATACTATATTAAAGGATTTTTGTAATGTCTTCTGCAAGAAAAAGTATGTAAAAAGAAAAGCGCAGACGATTTTGTTACAAAGGTAACTAAAAAGCATCTGCTACGCTCCCAGCATAACAGATGCTTTATAATATAGCTTACGCTCTCTTGCCGCCAAGCTCACGCAGAAGCTCCTCCGGCGTAATGTTGTGATAAGCAAGCAGCACCAGACAGTGATACCACAGGTCTGCCATTTCGTGCAGTACCTTCTCCTTTTCGCCGTTCTTCGACGCGATGATGGTATTCGTAATCTCGCTGCCCAGCTTCTTCAGCAGCTTATCCTGGTCGCCGCTCAGCAAAAACTTCAGCTCTGCGTCATCTGCCTGACGCTTGTACAAAATCAGGCGATACAGCTCGCTGATAACTCCCGGCAGGCCTTCGACCTCCGGCACAGGCAGATTTGCCGCGTGCCACAGCGGATTATGGAAGCAGGAGTATTCGCCTGTATGGCAGGCCACGCCCTGCTGCTCCACCTTCACGAGCAGCGCGTCTCCGTCGCAGTCGTAGAACAGCTCCACAACCTTTTGCAGATTGCCGCTCGTCGCGCCCTTGTTCCACAGCTCCTGACGGCTGCGGCTCCAGAACCAGGTATAGCCTGTTTCCAAGGTTTTGAGTAAAGACTCCTCATTCATGTACGCCAGCATAACAACATCATTCGTGCGCACATCGACGACAACAGCAGGAACCAGTCCTCTGCTGTCAAATTTAATTTTAGAAATATCTATCTGCATTATAACCTCACCTCTATACCACGAGAACGCAGATATTCCTTCACCTGCTTAATGGTGAAGGTTTTATAGTGAAAAACAGAGGCCGCCAGCACAGCGTCAGCGCCGCCTTCTGTCAACACGTCATAAAAATCCTCTAGCCTGCCTGCGCCGCCGCTGGCGATAACAGGCACATTCACAGCACTGCTCACGGCCTTCGTCAGCGCAATATCATAGCCGTTTTTTGTGCCGTCAGCATCCATGCTCGTGAGCAAAATCTCGCCGGCGCCCAGCGCCACGCCCTGCTTCGCCCATTCCACAGCGTCGAGTCCCGTCGGCTTACGGCCGCCCTGCACATAGACCTCCCACTTATTTTCGCCGCATTTGCGCGCGTCAATAGCGAGAACTATGCACTGGTTGCCAAAAAGTCTGGCACCGTCAGCGATAAGCTGCGGATTTTTTACCGCCGCCGAGTTCAGCGAGGTTTTGTCAGCACCGGCACGCAAAGCGTTTTTGATATCCTCCACGCTGCTGATGCCGCCGCCGACGGTCAGCGGCATGAAAACCTTGGCCGCAGTCTTGCTGATAACATCGAGCATCGCCTTGCGCTCCTCAAAGGTCGCCGTAATATCAAGAAAAACCAGCTCGTCCGCACCCTCAGCATCATAGGCCGCAGCGCGTTCCACCGGGTCACCGGCGTCACGCAGGCCGACAAAGTTCGTGCCCTTGACGACACGTCCTTCCTTAACATCCAGACAAGGAATAATTCTCTTTGTAAGCATCTTATTCCTCCTTTGCCGCAGCAATTTTTAAGGCCTCAGGCAGATTAACAGCACCAGTATAAATTGCCTTGCCGATAATGCAGCCTGCCACGCCGTCCTTCTCAAACCTTTTCACATTGCGGATATCGTCGAGCGAGGCCACGCCGCCGCTGGCGATAATCGGTACGCCGCACGCCCTTGCCAGCGCTGCTGTCGCTTCGGCATTGACGCCGCTGAGCATACCGTCACGGCTGATGTCCGTAAAAATAATCGTCGCCACGCCATAGTCCGCCATGCGCTTCGCCAGCTCAGTCGCGGCAACGCCGCTGCCCTCGCCCCAGCCCTCGATAGCAACATCGCCGTTTTTCGCATCAATGCCCACTGCGATATGCCCCGGGTATTTGGCACAGGCCTCCTTGACCAGCGCAGGATTTTTCACTGCTGCGCTGCCAAGAATCAAACGCTCCACGCCCAGCTCCAGCAGCCTTTCAACGGCCTGCATATTGCGGATGCCGCCGCCAAGCTCCACGGGAATTTTTACAGTCTGTAAAATGCGTTCTATAACAGGCACATTCTTGCCCTCACCGGCCAGCGCGCCGTCAAGGTCAACAAGGTGCAGCCATTCGGCACCGCAGTCCGCCCATTTGGCAGCCATCTCCGCCGGGTCGTCAGCAAAAACCGTTTCGGCATCAAAGCGCCCCTCTGTCAGACGCACGCAGCGACCGCCACGGATATCTATTGCAGGATATATAATCATAATCTTCCCCTCATAACTCTAAAAAATTTTTCAGCAGCCTCATACCGACACTGCTCGACTTCTCCGGATGGAACTGAAAGGCCTGCACATTACCACGTCCGACGGACGCGGTAACCTCCATGCCGTAATCACAAACCGAGGTAATGATGCTGCTATCCTCCGGCTCCGCATGAAAGCTGTGGACGAAGTAAACATATTCGCCCTCCGCGCCCTCTAAAAGCGGTGATGGATTGCGCAGCTCCAGCCTGTTCCAGCCCATATGCGGAATCTTCAGCTCCGTACGCAGCAGCTTGACCTGGCCTTTGAAGAAGCCCAGGCCCTTCACGCCCGGTGCCTCGTCGCTGCCCTCAAACAAAAGCTGCATCCCTAGGCAGATGCCGAGGAACGGCTTGCCGCTCTTCAGGCTGTCCATAATCACCGGAATCAGCCCCGAGCGTTCAAGATTCGCCATGCAGTCACCAAACGCACCCACGCCCGGCAGCAGAATTTTTTCAGCCTGCGCAATCACCGCTGCATCGCTCGTCACAACAGGCTCTGCTCCTATCGCCTTCAGCGCATTCTGCACGCTGTACAGATTGCCCATGCCGTAGTCTATAATTGCTATTTTTTTGCTCATACATTTATCCTCATGCTAACATAAGACACGATAGAAAGTATCTTAAAGCGTACCCTTACTGCTCATAACCCCATGCACTCTGCTATCAATACTCCACGCCTCTGCCAACGCTCTCGCAAAGCCCTTGAACATCGCCTCGATAATGTGATGCGTGTTCTTGCCTGAAAGCACGCGGATATGCAGCGTCAGTCCTGCCTGCATAGCCACAGCGCGGAAAAATTCCTCCGTCATCTCGGCATCATAAATGCCCAGCTGCACCTTCGGAATATCAGCGTCAAAAACGAGGTAAGAGCGGCCGCTAAAGTCCAGACACACCTGCACCAGCGCCTCATCCATCGGCAAAAAGCAGTTGCCGTAGCGGTGAATGCCTGCCTTATCGCCAATGGCCTCCTTGAGCGCCTGTCCCAGCACGATGCCGCAATCCTCAACGGTGTGGTGGCTGTCCACATCAAGGTCGCCCTTCGCCTGCACCGTGAGGTCGCTGAAGCTGTGCTTCGCCAAGAGCGTCAGCATATGGTCTAAAAAGCCGATGCCTGTATTGATTTCGCAGCTGCCGCTGCCATCAAGATTCCATTCCACGCTCACGCCTGTTTCCAGCGTTTTGCGCTCTACTGCTGCGCTTCTCATGCCTTAACCTCCGCACATAACGCCTGCAGCTTGCTGATAAGCTGCTCGTTTTCCTCCGGCAGGCCGACGGTGATACGCAGGCAGCCGGTGAGTACAGGATGCGTCGTAAAATCACGTACCAGGATGCTGTTTTCCATGTAATATTTAAAAATCAGCTTGCCGCTGGCGGCCTGCTCCGCAAGACTGTCCTTGTACTTAGCATTATAGGCCTGCGCCAGCTTCTGCATCAGCTCGCCCTCAGCGCGGAAGGTGACAAAGTTCGTCGCCGTCGGCCACACGCGGAAGCCTAAGGCCTTAAACGCTGCGACCATTTTATCACGCTCAGCACGGATTTCACGGATGCGTTCTTTATATAAATTTTTATTTTCGTAAACGGTTTTCGCCACCATCAGCGTATAAGCATTGACATGATAGGGCAGCAGAGCCTTGCCCAGCTGACGCGTGAGGCCGATAGCGCCCACAGCATAGCCGCAGCGCAGGCCTGCGAGTCCATAAGCCTTCGAGAAGGTGCGGAACACCAGCAGGTTGCTGTAACGGCCCAAAAGGCTCAGCGTCGAGCCGGCCACAAGCCACAGCTTATTCAGCGGACGCATATCGTTCGGCGCCAGCTCCTTGCCATCGGCAAACTCCATATAAGCCTCGTCCATAATTACAGGACAGCTGACGTTCGCCAAAATTTTTTCCATATCCTTAAGGCTGTTGTAATTGCCTGTCGGATTATTGGGATTGCAGATAATCAGCAGCGACGGCTGCTGCTCCTTGCAAAAGCTGATAACAGCATCTGCATCAACGTAGCCATCCTCTGTCAGCGGATAGCGTATCTCCTCACTGTCGGAAAGAGCAGCGTACTCGCCATACATGGAAAACGAGGGCCAGGGCACAGCGATTTTTTTGCCTGGACCGCCGAACACATAGCAGGCCTTCTCCAGCAGCTCACTCGAGCCGTTGCCCACCTTCACGCAGTCTATATCAACATCAAGCTCCTTGGCGATAACCTCGCACAGGTTCTCAGCCTTCATCGGCGGATAGCGGTTGAAGGGGAAGCGTGCAGTGCGCGCCACAACCTTCGCCGTAATCTCCTCCGGCAACGGATAATTGCTTTCGTTGGCGTTCACAATCACGTCAGCGGCCACGCTCTCCACTGCATATTCCTCCATCGCCTCAATACTTTGGCGTACAGCAAAATCGGTCATTATTTCTTTTCCTCCGCAACACGTTTACGAATAGCGTTGGCATGAGCCTGCAGGCCCTCTGCCTCTGCCAGCGTAATGATATCATCAGCAGCTGCCAGCAGTGCCGGAGCAGTGTAGGCAATGATGCTGGTTTTCTTCATAAAGGTTTCTACGTTCAGCACAGAATAGAACTTCGCCGTGCCGCCGGTCGGCAGAACGTGGTTTGGTCCTGCATAATAATCTCCCAGCGGCTCCGGTGAATATGCACCGAGGAACATCGCACCGGCATTACGGATATACGGCATAATCTCAAACGGCGCCTTCGTCATAATTTCCAGATGCTCCGGAGCAGACAGGTTAGCCATTTCGATTACTGTAGCCATATCCTGCGCCAGAATAATTTTGCCAGCCTGCTGCAGAGAGGTTCCGGCGATTTCCTTACGCGGCAGCTGTGCCAGCTGCACCTCGATTTCCTCGCCCACAGCCTTCGCCACGCGCTCGCTGTCCGTAATCAATATAGCGCAGGCCAGCGGGTCATGCTCTGCCTGGCTCAGCAGGTCAGCTGCCAGATAGGTTGGATTGGCGCTGTCGTCAGCAACAATAAGGATTTCGCTCGGTCCTGCCAGCATATCAATATCTACATGCCCGATAACAGCCTTCTTCGCTAAGGTCACGAAGATGTTGCCAGGGCCGGTGATTTTTTCAACCTTCGGTACGGTCGCCGTGCCAAAGGCCAGCGCAGCAATCGCCTGCGCACCGCCCATCTTATAAATTTCGGTAACGCCGATAAGCTTAGCGGTTACGAGCACGTTCGGATTAACCTTGCCGTCCTTTCCTGGCGGTACAGCCATAACAATGCGCGGCACGCCGGCCACCTTCGCAGGGCAGGCATTCATCATTACAGACGAGGGATAAGCAGCCGTGCCGCCGGGAACATAAATACCGACGGAATCAACAGGTGTAACCTTCTGGCCTAAGAGTGAGCCATAGGGACGGTTCGTCAGCCAGGTTTTAGGCATCTGCTCCTCATGGAATCTCATGACATTAGCGATAGCACGCTCCAGCGCAGCCTTCACCTCCGGCTTTACGATAGTCTCGGCCTCTGCAAACTCTTCCTCTGTTACGCGGATATTTTCCGGCGTCAGCTCCACGCGGTCAATCAGCTTCGTGTAATAAAAAAGGCTTTCGTCGCCATTCTTGCGCACATCGGCAACAATCTGGTCAACAACCTGAGCTGCCGTCATGTGTCTACCGAACATAGCATCCGTACCAGCCTGAATACGCGGAGATAATTCTACCTCATCAAAAGCCTTCTTTTTCATTAAAGCAGCAATCTCGGCTGCGTTCATCCTTCTTGCGTCTGTAACCTGCATTTTATTTTTCCTCCTCATTTAAAACAATACGTAAATCCTCAACCAGCTTATGCAAGCGTGCAAATTTCAGCTTAAAGCTGGCGCGGTTTGCAATCAGTCTGGCTGTGGCTGTAAAAATAGAATCAACCTCAGCCAGCTTATTTTCTTTCAGGGTTCGCCCTGTTTCTACTATATCTACAATCATCTCGCTCAAGCCCACGATAGGCCCCAGCTCGATAGAGCCGTTGAGCTTGACGATTTCTGTCTGAATCCCCAGCTTATTAAAATACGCCTTTGCGCAGTTCGGATACTTCGTCGCTACGCGCAGATGCGCATAATCCGTCAGCTTTTCGCGGCGCTTGGCCTCCGGCACGGCCATCATCAGACGACATTTGCCAAAGCCAAGGTCGAGCAGCTCCACAACATCCTTATCCTGCTCCAAGAGCACATCCTTGCCGATAATACCGATGTCAGCTGCGCCGTATTCCACATAGGTCGGCACATCGACAGTTTTGGCAATAATGAAGCGCACCTTGGTTTCCTCGTTGCTGATGACCAGCTTGCGCGAATCCTCAGTAACATTTTCAGCACTGTAGCCCACCTTTTCCAGCAGGCGGACAGATTTATCAAACAGCTTGCCCTTCGGCAAGGCTATGGTTATGTATTCGTTCATTTATAAAACCCCTCAATTTTTTGCTTAATCAAAGATTAACGAGAAGGTATCAGAGACGAAAAAATGCGACGAAGGCGTACTAGAGGTACGTCTAGGAGCATTTCTGAAGTATATGATGCCTTATTCGTTAAGCTTATTCTACATACACCAGTGAGCTGCAGCAG
>URVO01000058.1 GCA_900551335.1 uncultured Phascolarctobacterium sp. | reverse complement strand
GTTTCTTTTTGAACTATATAGCTTGAATTTATATGTTTTCACTGTATCACCTCCATAGTCTAATTATAGCATACATAACATTTGTTCGCCATCAATTGCTTACGCAAATTCGGCGAACCGCCATTCATCTCCCACCTAAGAGGTAGGAGTCTTCTGGCTAAAAAGATAAAGCTCGACGCAATCACTTATAGCAGCCTCGGCAAATACTTAAAAATCAGCCAAAGCCCCAACGTCAACGCCAGCGCCAAACTCCCGCTATCATAATCAATATACCCAAGATAAAGACTATTCAGCCCCGTCACAAAAATCATATTAAGCCAAAAAAAACCATACCCCCAAAGAAAAATCCTCACCCAAAGCGGCGGCTTCTTATACGGCTGCTCATCGTTTTGCTTCACGCGGACCATCTCCTTCAAGCACCTCCACAGCATTCAGCTGCTTCGTCAAACGAGCAACATAACGGCTCGTACTGTGCAGAGCATTCTGCCCCTCCTCCAGCTTGCGCGCACTCTTATCCAGCGCCGCCTCCAAGCCGCTCAGCTCCTGCTTCACCTTATTCAGCAGCTGCCAAACCTCAGTCGTGCGCTGCTGCACAGCCAGCGTGCGAAAGCCAAGCTGCAGGCTATTCACCAGTGCGGCGAGCGTCGAAGGACCGGCAATACACACACGATAATTCAGCTGGAAATCCTCCGCCAGTCCCGGAATATTCAGCGCCTCCGCAAAAAGCCCCTCGCAGGGCAGATACATCACCGCAAAATCCGTCGAGTACGGCGGACAGATATACTTATCGCAAATATCCTTCGCCTCGCTCTTCAAGCGACGCTCCAGCTGCTTCGTCGCCGCCTCCGCCGCCTGCGCATCACCATTTTCGCGGGCCTGCTGCAGGCGCTGGTAATCCTCCAGCGGAAACTTGGCGTCCAGCGGCAGCAAAACCTCCTGCTCACCCTGTCCCGGCAGGCGCAGCGCATACTCAACACGCAGACCGCTGTGCGGCCTGATTTCCGCATTCTCCACATAACGCGCCTTGTCGAGGATATCCTGCAAAATATTGCCCAGCTGCATCTCGCCCCAAGTGCCGCGCACCTTGACATTCGACAAAATACGGCGCAGCTCGTCCACGCCGCCCGAAAGGCTCTGCATCTGGCCAAGGGATTGGTGCACCTCGCCTAAGCGCTTGCTCACCAGTGAAAACTTCTGCTCCAGCGACGTGTTCAAGCGTTCGTCGACCGTCATACGGATGCGCTCCAGATTCTGGTCAGTCAAATCCGCCAGCCTCGCCACGCGCTTGTCAATCTGCTCGCTGAGCCTGTCGCTCGTGGCCTGACTCTCCATGCGTGCCGCCCGCGCCAGCGTACTCTGCTCACCGCGCAGGTCATACAACGCCTCGCCCAAGCGCCGCTCCAGCAGGTCTAGGCGCTGCGCTGTCAGCTCATCCTTCGGCTTCGCGCGCAGCATAACGAACAAAATAACCACCAACAGGATAGCGATAAAAATCATTAAAGCTATAACCAACGTATTCATCAATGAAAGCACCTTTCAACATAAACTTCTGTTTATCTAAACTCTATTTTATTATAAACATTTTTACGTCGCTTGGCAAGCTGTTTTTTGTCGTTGGGATGTGAGGAACGCGAACTTCTTCTTTTCTTAAATTTTAATTCTGCAGAAAATTAATTTCTCTCAGCTTCTGCAAAGCGCTCTCAAAGCGCAGTTGGGAATTTAAAGCTGAACATATCCTGCAAATATTTCTAGAATTGTCCCTGCGAATAGTGTATAATGTAATTACTTGATTAAAAATTTCCCGTATCCGAGGTATCCAGATTATGACAGACAAGAACACTATTCCCAGCAGTGCTGATAAAATTCTTGAGGCAGCGACGCTGCTTTTTGCACATGACACCTTCAGCTCTGTTTCCATAAAAAAGATTGCTGCTGCCAGCGGCGTGAACAGCGCCCTCATCTCCTATTATTTCGGCGGCAAGAAAAATCTTTACCAAGAGGTTCTCTATACACAGGCAGAAAAGTTCCTCAAGCTGCAGAACACCATCCGCGCGCGCAAGGAATCACCGCTCACCAAGCTGCGTATCTACGTCGACTCTATCGCCGAAATGCAGCAGGCGCAGCCCTACAACATCCATCTGATTTACCGCGAGCTGCTTTCGCCGCAGCCGATGTTTGAGAACTATGTGCGTAACAAGCTATACCGCATCCATCAGTTCATGGCCGAGCTGGTCGATGAAGCCATCGCCTGTGGTGAAATACGCACGAACATCAAATCAACACACGTTGCCTTCACGCTTGAGGGCATCATCATGTTCTTCTTCCTTACCCAGCGCCAAATCCGTGATATCGGCAATTTCAGCAAAGGTGCAGAGATGGAATATCTTTTGCAGGCACTTAATACCTATCTTTCCTCCTTAAGCGACAGCGAGGAAGAACAAAACGCATAATTTACCAAGGCTGCTGTACTATATTTCCCGCCGACTGCAAGCAGGCAGGGAAAAAGTGCAGCAGCCTCTTTTTCTTCACAGCTTTGTTGCTTGACGTACATATAATTCCAAATTATAATTTAATTAAACGATTAAAGATTTTTATATTTCCCAAGCATTTTCTCGAGAAGGAGTTGTTGATAATGAAGGAGTTTTTCACCTCTGCCAGCAGCAGACAAAAGCTTTTCGCCGCAGGTGCAGCCGTGCTCGTGCTTGCAGGCGGCTTCGCCCTCTACCGCAACATTGCGCATAAACCGGAAGCAGCCAGCTATGTGCCCCTCGTCCGCACGCTGACCGTCGGCCAGACCAGCGCCGACGCCCAAAACGTTTATCCCGGCGAGGTCAAGGGCCGCTATGAAAGCAATCTTGCCTTTCAGGTCGCAGGCAAAATCAACAGCCGTGCTGTCAACATCGGTGACCATGTAAGCGCCGGGCAGATTCTCATGACGCTCGACCCGAAGGATGTCAACCAGAGCGTAGAAAGCAGCAGTGCGCAGCTCGCCAGCGCCACCGCCAGCCAAAAGCTTGCCGCGGACAATGCCGCCCGCTTCAACAAGCTGTATGCCAGCGGCGCAGTCAGCGAAGCGGTACGCGACCAATACAACACGCAGCTTGAAGCAGCCAACGCTGCTCTGCGTCAGGCACAGGCTCAGGCCAACGCCAGCGGCAACCAGCTCAGCTATACGCAGCTCGTCAGCGATGTGGACGGCGTTGTTGCCAACATCAGCGGCGAAATTGGTCAGGTTGTTGGCGCAGGTACGCCGATGGTGACCGTTGTGCGCAGCGGCGAGCGTGAAATCCAGATTAACGTGCCCGAAAATGCGGCGCTGCACGTAGGCCAGCAGGCCAGCGTAAGCTTTTGGGCGCTGCCGGACGTCAGCGTGAGCGGCACGATTCGCGAAATCTCGCCTATCGCTGACAGCATCACCCGAACCTATAAGGTGCGCGTCAGCGTGCCCGACCTGCCGCAGGAGGCCAAGCTGGGCATGACGGCGAAGGTGGCCTTCGCCAATAGTGAAGCGCAGGCTGCAGATAACGGCTTCGTCATTCCTGCCACAGCTCTCTATCAGGTGAACGGAAAAACGCAGGTCTGGCTCGTGCGTAACAATGAAGCAGTGCTGCAGGACGTAAAGGTTGCAGGCTACAGCGGAAATAATGTGCGCATCACCGGCGGTCTGGCCAAGGGCGATACGCTGATTACCGCAGGCCTTGCGAAGCTTGTCGAAAAGCAGAGGGTGCGTCTGGCCGAAGGTGGTGAGCAATAATGAAGGACGAAAGCAAGCATGCTAACTGGGCGGAATGGGCCATCAACCACCGCCAGCTGGTCTACTTTTTCGCCGTACTGGTGCTCATCATGGGCATCTTCTCCTTCAAATCCCTTGGCCGCAGCGAAGACCCCAACTTCGCCGTAAAGCAGATGGTTGTTTCTGCTGCCTGGCCCGGTGCCAGCGCCAAGGAGGTAGAGATGCACCTCACCAACGAGCTGGAAAAGCAGATTCAGAACCTGCCGCAGATAGATAAAATCACCAGCTATTCCCGTCCCGGCGTCTGCGTTATCACCGTGTCGCTCAAGGACGAGGTTACCGGCAACACTGTCCGCCAGCGCTGGCTGGAGCTGCGCAACATTGTCGACGACGGCAAGAAGAACCTCCCCAGCGGCATACTCGGCCCCTATTATAATGACCGCTTTGATGATGTATATGGTAATATTTATGCGCTCACCGGCGACGGCTTCAGCTACGAGGATATGCGCAAATATGCCGAAAAAATCAAGCTCGACTTTTATGGTATTCAGGACGTAAAAAAGGTAGAGCTGGTCGGCGTGCAGCCGGAGAAAATCTTCGTGCAGATGCATACAGACAAGCTGGCCCAGCTCGGTCTTGATATCAACAGCATTGCAACTACGATTAAGGCGCAGACAGCGGTCAATGCCAGCGGTATGGTCGAGGCCGACACAGCCAACTCCTACCTGCGCATCACCGGCAGCCCTGACAGCGTAGAAAACATTGCTGCCATCCCCATCAACGCCAACGGCAAGGTTTTCCGCCTTGGCGATATCGCTACGATTACACGCGGCTATGCAGATCCGCCTGATACGCTCATGTACTACAACGGCAAGCCTGCTGTCGGCATTGCCCTATCAATGGAGGAGGGTGGCGACAACATCAAGCTTGGCGACAACCTTGCTCAAGAAATCAGCAAGCTGCAAAAGGAGCTGCCGCTTGGTTTGGAGCTGAATCAGGTAGCCAACCAGCCGGAGGTTGTTAAAAACTCCATCAGCGAGTTCTCCGAAAGCCTTTGGGAGGCCATCATCATCGTGCTCGTAGTCAGCCTGATGACGCTGGGCCGTCGCAGCGGCTACGTTATCTCCTGCTGCATCCCGCTGATTCTGCTCGGCTCCTTCTGCGCTATGTTTGCGCTGGGCATTGACCTGCATAAGATTTCCCTCGGTGCGCTCGTTGTTTCCCTGGGTATGCTCGTCGATGATGCCATCGTTGTCGTGGAGCTTATGGAGGTCAAAATGTCCGAGGGCATGCCGCGTAAGGAGGCAGCGTCCTTCGCCTTCAAGACCTGCGCCTGGCCGCTTTTGACAGGCACGACGATTACCTGCCTCGGCTTCATGCCTATCGCCTTTTCCAAGGCCAGCGCCTCGGAATTTGCCTACAGCCTCTTCCCCGTTATGACCGTAACGCTGATGCTGTCGTGGCTCGTTTCGGCAACACTGGCGCCGGTGCTTGGCTATGAGCTGATTCGTCCGACCGTTATCAAGCAGGAAAGCTATGACAACGCCTTTTATAACGCCTTCCGCAAGCTGCTGCAGCAGGCGCTCCGCCACCGTATCGCGGTTATCGCCATCACGGTTGCGATGATGGTCCTGTCCATCTTCATGCTGCGCTTCGTGCGTCAGGAGTTCTTCCCTGCGTCCGTGCGTCCTGAGCTGCTCGTCGAGCTGAACCTGCCCGAGGGCAGCAGCATCAAAACGACTGATGCCGCCGCACGCAAGCTTACCGACCTCATCAAGGACGATAAGGAGCTTGACCATGTATCAACCTACGTCGGCGAAAGCGCTCCGCGCTTTGTCCTCGTTATCGACCCCGTGCAGCCGCGTGACAACTACGCGCAGCTCGTCGTCGTAGCCAAGGATATCGAAGCGCGTAAGCATCTGGAAAAGCGCATCAACGAGCTGGCAGCAGACAACCTGCCCGAGGCCATCGTTTACTCGCGCTCCATCCCGCTCGGTCCGCCTGCGCCCTACCCTGTGATGATACGCGTCAGCGGCAGCGACGATGCGCAAGTCAAGGAATACGCGCAAAGGGTACGCCAGATTATGGCTGCCAACCCCTACGTCAACATGACGCGCCTTGACTGGCTGGAGCAGAGCAACGCCGTCAAGCTCACTGTCGACAACGACAAGCTGCTGCAGATGGGGCTTTCGCGCCAGACCGTCGCCAACGCCCTGCAGGCTCAGGTCAGCGGCTACACCGTAGCGACCTATCTGGAGGGCGACCAGCAAATCGGCATCGTCTTCCGCCTTGCGCCTGACCAGCGTGCCGACATCTCGCAGCTCGAAACAATCTCTATTCCTACGAGCCGTGGCGCTGTGCCGCTGTCCCAGATTGCACATCTGGAGCGCAGCAGCGAGGATAATATGATCTGGCGCCGCAACCTGCGTCCCACCATCACCGTCAACGGCGGCATCGTGGAGGGCGTAACCGGCAACGACATCACCAAGCAGGTGTATAACGACCTCGCAGACTTGCGCAAGGAGCTGCCTGCAGGCATGAGCATCGAAATCGGCGGCTCGCTTGAGGACAGCAACAAGACGCTGAGCTACCTGCTGAAGCCTGTGCCGCTCATGCTGCTTTTGATTATCATTCTCATCATGGTGCAGATGCAGGACGTGCGTAAGCTCGCCGTCATCCTGCTCACCGCGCCGATGGGCGTTATCGGTGTTATCTTCGGCCTGCTGCTCTTCAACTCGACGATGGGCTTCATGGCCGAGCTTGGCATCCTCGCGCTCACGGGTACGATTATCCGCAACAGTATGGTGCTCGTCGACCAGATACAGCAGCACCTTGACGCCGGTATGCCGCCTGTGCAGGCAATCACGGAATCCGCCATCGTGCGCTTCCGTCCCATCATGCTGGCTGCCTTCACGACCGTGCTTGGTCTTATCCCCATGTTCGCCAGCCAGTTCTGGAACGCTATGGCCGTCGCCATCGCCTGCGGCCTTACAGGTGCGACCATCCTCACGCTCGTCGTGCTCCCTGTACTGTATGCGATAGCCTTCAAGGTCAAAGCCGAATAACAGCATAAAAAATAGTGTCGTAAACCGCCATGCTCCGTCGAGAGCAAAGCGTTTACGACACTTTCTTTTTTTACCCTTTTACTTCAGCAGCTCCAGCAGCGTCTGCTCAACCTTCGCCACATCAATCGGCTTGGCGATATGACCGTTCATGCCTGCATCAAAGGCGTTCTTCCTGTCCTCCTCAAAGGCATTCGCCGTCATCGCCACAACAGGAATCGACGCCTTCTGCTTATCCGCAAAGTGCCTGATGGTCTGCGTCGCCTTATAGCCGTCCATATGCGGCATCTGCACGTCCATGAGAATCAGGTCATAGGCTCCTGCAGGCTGCTCCTCCATGCGGCTGACGCACTGCACGCCGTCCTCAACGCGGTCTACTACAAGTCCCATGCCGCCAAGAATATAGAGCGCAATCTCTGCGTTCAGGTCATTATCCTCGGCCAGCAGGATGTGCTTGCCCTTGAGCGCCTGCTTATCCTTCTTCGCCAGCTTTTTCTGCTTGGTCTTTTCGTAATAAGCGGGGTCAGCAAGGCGATGCTCAAACGTAACCGAAAACCTGGTGCCCTTGCCCAAGGTGCTTTCCACCTCTATCGTACCGCCCAAAAGGTCGACAAGATGCTTGACAATCGCCATGCCAAGACCGGTGCCTGCGACCTTGCTCGACGTGCTGTTGCGCTCACGCGAGAAGGAGTCGAACAGCTTCGGCAGATACTCCTCGCTCATACCGATGCCGTTATCAATAAAGTCAGTTCTGATGCGGACATAACCCTCCCTGCTGCACGGAAGCTCCTCACTTCTCACCTCAACCCTGCCGCCCTGCGGCGTATACTTGAGCGCATTGCCGATAAGATTACTAAAAACCTCTTTGATTTTCGTGCTGTCACACATCAGATGCTTTTGCCTGATATTTATATTAAACACAAAGCTGATATTTTTCTTTTGCGCTTCGACCTCAAAGACGCTCTTAATCTCGTCAAAAAAATGCTCAGCATTAATATAATTCTCATCCAGCTCCATCTTGCCGCTTTCAATACGCGCCATATCCAGCACATTATTGATAATCATCAGCAGCAAATCACCGGACTGCTCCATCTTCTGCTGATAATCAAGCAGCTGCGGATCCTTCAAGCCATCTTTAATAAGCCTGCAGTAGCCAAGCAGCGCATTCATCGGAGTACGGATATCATGCGACATATTTAGCAGCCGCCTTTTCCATAACATCCTTTTG
>URVO01000057.1 GCA_900551335.1 uncultured Phascolarctobacterium sp. | reverse complement strand
TAAGCGCTTCACGATGGACGAGGGCTGCTCTAAGGCTGTTCGCGAGGTATTCTGCACCCTGTTCGAAAAGGGCCTGATTTATAAAGGCACCCGTATCACCAACTGGTGCGTAAACTGCAACACTGCGCTGAGCGATATTGAGGTTGAGCATAAGGATGATCCGGGGCATCTTTGGTACATCAACTATCCTGTAGTTGAAGAGGAGGGCCGTAGCCTGATGATTGCTACCACTCGACCGGAAACTCTGCCCGGCGATACTGCTGTAGCAGTTAACCCTGAGGATCCGCGCTATGGCGATCTGGTTGGCAAAACTCTGCGTCTGCCGACTACCGATAGAGTTATTCCTATCATCGCAGATAGCTATGTTGATACCAAATTTGGTACCGGCGCTGTAAAAATTACTCCGTCCCATGATCCTAACGACTATGAGATGGGTATCCGCCACAACCTGCCGAGCATCGTTGTTATCGGCATGGACGGCATTATGACGAAGGAAGCCGGCAAGTACGAGGGCATGACTCGTGAGGAATGCCGCAAGGCTATTGTTGCTGACCTGAAGGCAGACGGCTATCTGGTTAAGGTTGAAGAGCATTCCCATGCTGTTGGTCACTGCCAACGCTGCGGCCATGCTGTTGAATCTCAGGTTTCTACTCAATGGTTCGTAAAGATGGAGCCGCTGGTTAAGGCTGCCGTGGACTGCGTTGAGGACGGCCGCACTCAGTTCGTACCGGAGCGCTTCACTAAGACCTATACCGGCTGGATGGACAACATCCGTGACTGGTGTATTTCCCGTCAGATCTGGTGGGGTCACCGCATCCCTGTATGGTATTGCGATGACTGCGGTGAAATGAGCGCCAGCCGTACCGATTTGACCGTCTGCCCGAAATGCGGCAGCGCACACATCCATCAGGACGAGGACGCACTGGACACCTGGTTCAGCTCCGCTCTGTGGCCGTTCTCCACGATGGGCTGGCCGGATAAGACGCCGCTCTTAAAGCAATTCTATCCGACGAGCGTGCTCGTAACCGGTTATGATATTATCTTCTTCTGGGTTGCTCGTATGCTGATCATGGGTATGGAATTTATGCATGAGATTCCGTTCGACAAGGTATTTATCCATGGTCTGGTACGTGACAGCCAGGGCCGCAAGATGTCCAAATCTCTGGGCAACGGCATTGATCCGCTGGAGGTTATTGACCAATATGGCGCTGATACCCTGCGCTTTATGCTGATCACCGGCAACACCCCGGGCAACGATATGCGCTTCTACTGGGAGCGTGTAGAGGCAATTCGTAACTTTGCCAACAAAATCTGGAACGCTTCCCGCTTTGCGCTGATGAACATGGAGGGCTATGATGCCAATGCTAAGCTGGCACCGTACACTCTGGCAGATAAATGGATTCTGTCCCGTCTGCAGCATACCTCCAAGAGCGTTACCGAAATGCTGGAGAAATTCGAGCTGGGCGAAGCTGGACGCATGATTTACGACTTCATCTGGGGCGAGGTTTGCGACTGGTATATCGAGCTGGCTAAACCGCGTCTGTATAATAAAGAAAATGCTGAAGAGCGTGCAACCGCACAGCATGTTCTGGCAACCGTGCTGACCAGCGCTATGCAGCTGCTGCATCCGTACATGCCGTTCATCACCGAGGAAATTTATCAATGCCTGCCGCATGAAGCAGAAAGCATCATGATTTCCAAGTGGCCTGAGGCTGACGAGGCTCTTATGGACGATGAGGCAGAACGCCTGATGGGTGCAATTATGGAAAGCATCAAGTCTATCCGTAACATGCGTGCTGAAGTAAACGTACCGCCCGGAAAGAAGGTTCCGGCAATCATGCTGGCTGCTGCTGATTTGAAGGCTGGTATTGAGGCTAATGCTGATTATATTCACCTGATGGGTGCTATCAGCGAGCTGACCGTGCTGGACGACAACGCTGCTAAACCGGAGAACGCTATGGCTGCAGTTGTAGCTGGTATCGAGGTTTATCTGCCGCTGGCAGGCTTGATTGATGTCGAGAAGGAAAATGCCCGCCTTAACAAGGAGCTGGCAGCTATCGACAAAGAGCTGAGCCGCGTAGAGGGCAAGCTGGGCAATGCAGGCTTCCTCGCTAAAGCACCTGAGGCTGTTATCGAAAAGGAAAAGGCTAAGGCCGAAGAGTTGAACGGCAAAAAGGCTGCTATCAATGAGCGCCTGGAATATCTGAAAACCTTATAAGACTGACTGAAGCTACTTCTGTTACTTTCTAGACAGTTTTGGAGAACTACCGTAAAATTTGCGGTAGTTCTTTTTCTTTGCAGAAATGCTGTGCTATAATATATTTAGAAAGCTTATATGCGTAAGGAGGCGTAGATATGAAAAAAATTTTAGCTTTGAGTGCAAGCGTAGTAATGCTGCTGAGCTTTACGCTGCAGGCAGAGGCAGGCTTTAATTTGGGTGGCATCGCTAATAAGATTGCCAATAAGGCCGTGGACAGTGTAATGCATTCCGGTAGTAAGAAGACGGATAGCAGTGCTGCTAAAAAGAAGAGCGAACAAGGCATGACTAAAGAAGAGCGTGCAGATGCAGCTGCGGCAAAGCAGGGCGTTAAAATTACCCGAACTAAGGTTGATGGTTCTGTGCCGACTGCTTTTTATGGCGAGCTGGACCCGCTGCCTCCTGATGCGTTTGAGGAGCGCCCGGATTGGTTTGATAACCGTACCAACATTTATGTGATGACGAACGCGCGCCTCGTAGCGGAATATGAAAATATGGATAAATGGCGTACTCATGCCAAGGAGACTGGCATTGGCTGGGTTGAGCCTGATATGTGCCGTTATGAGGAGCTGGGTGATGAGATTCATCACCGCATAACTGCTCTGGAGCGTTATGGCCATAATGTTGACGCGGGCTGGCTGGATATGGCCAGTGACATTGCGAAAAATGAAACCTATAAACGTGCTGTGGCAAGCAACATTGAACCGCTGCGCAAGTATGGTTTAGGGCTGCAAACATCGGCAGCCGCATTGCCCGGCTATCATCCGGAGAGAAATTAAAGGCTTTGTTGAAGAAAGCTTTATATGGCGCTAGGCGAGCAATAAAAAAGCACGGTGTAAGCCGTGCAAAATTTGTGAAATAAGCTGTGCTTGCTTGTCAAAAGCGCTTATCTGTGTTATTATAAGTAGAGAAAAGGTGCTGCCGATAGACGGTTAACCATTGAAAAGTTTTAGCTACAAAAAGTAACCGCTTGTTTTCTCAGGACAGGGCGGTTATTTTTTTTGGTTTTTATTGATGTCCATACCTAGTTTAATGCAAGCTATGCACAAGCTTAGTAAAGCAATAACTTCGAGTATATCCATCAGCAACACCTCCCTCTTAAGGGATTTTCAGTGAAACTGAATTGATCGCGTCAGAGGGTTAACCGCCTACCGTTATGGAAGCACCATAAAAATATTTTAGCATAAGAATGAAGAGCGTACAACGAACAATCTGTGAAGGTTTAGTGTTGTACGCTTTTTGTTTGCAGGGAATTAACAACTTCACCCCGTTGCGTTTTTACCAAATGTCGCCGTAAAGCCCCTACCTTTAGGTATGGGGATATAAGGCGACATCCTTGTTTATTAGATAATCGGCAGTTATATGATTCTGCTTGCAATAGACAGATAATAGTAGTATAATACTTATATGGGATACAAATCAAACAACAACGTAGTCTATTCCTGTAAATATCATGTGGTCTTTTGTCCAAAGTATCGACGCTCCGTATTAGTAAACGGAGTTGATGTTCGCTTAAAGGAGTTGATAATCGAAACCTGTGAACATCTCAAGGTCGAAATCATCGAAATGGAGATTATGCCAGACCATGTGCACCTGCTTTCGGAAGTAGACCCTCAGTACGGCATTCATAAAGCCGTTAAGCAGATCAAAGGCTATTCATCTCGCATATTGAGAAATGAATACCCTTGGCTTAAATCACGACTTCCGTCTTTGTGGACAAACAGCTATTTCGTATCAACCGTTGGCGGTACTCCGCTTGCTGTAATTAAGAAATACATTGAGAATCAGAAAAACGTATAGGTGATTTAATGCAATTATCAGAAACAGTAAAACTGTATATGTCTAAAACTGAATATACACTTGTTAAGGCTACTATGGATTCGTATATATCTACGGTCAATAGTATTGTTTCTGATGCTGTAAATGGCGTTTCTATTGCAAAACTCACCACTAAGGACGTTAAGGCTGATTTGCCATCTGCTCTTGCTAATCAGTGTATCCGTGATGCAAAGTCTATTGTTAAGAAGTACAATAAGGCTTGCCGTGACGTTGATCGTAAAAATGCTAAGTCAGCTAAACAGGGTAAAGATATCAAGGCTGTGGCAACACTTCCTGTTCTGAAAAAGCCTTGTTGCTATATCAATAATCAGAACTTCAAGGTCAAAGACGATAATATTGAATTCCCTGTTATGATAAACGGCAAATCTAAAAGGCTTTCAATCCGTACAAAGATGACAGATAAGCAGAAGTCTGCATTTGCCAGTTCTAAACTTGGCACTATGCGTGTTGTCGTCAAAAGCAACAGTATCGTGGCACAGATAGTTTATAATGTCGATGAACCTGTATGTTCTGACGATGGCAATATCATGGGCGTAGACATTGGTATCAAATGCCCTGCTGTAAGTAAATGTTCCGATGGCAGTGTTAAGTTCTACGGCAATGGACGTAAGAATAAAGCTTTGCGCAGACACTTTGCCGCAAAGCGTAAGGCATTGCAAAAAGCCAAACATAAAGATGCAGTTGAGCATATCAATAACAAAGAGCAACGCATCATGAAAGATATAGACCATAAATTAAGTCATGACATTGTGGCAACAGCAGTAGCTCATAATGTCAAGACCATAAAATTAGAGCAGCTTCAGAATATACGCTCTACGACAAGAACAAGTCGCAAAAACAACCACAGCCTGCATAATTGGTCATTCTATAGACTTGCTAAGTTCATAGAATACAAAGCCAGACTTGCAGGAATAGAAGTTCTTTATGTAAATCCAGCATATACAAGTCAGAGATGTCCTGTGTGTGGCGATGTCCACCATGCAAACGACAGGAACTACACCTGCAAGTGCGGATACCATAATCATAGAGATATTCTTGGAGCAGTCAATATTTGCAATTCGACTGAGTACGTTGGCGATAGCAATATCAGACGTACTGCCTAAGAGACTATATGCCCTGTCTTAGGAAGGCTGATGGCACAGCCTAATCTTGCACTGCGAACTACCAGAAATGGACTGTTCAGCCACTATGTAGTGGCAGGGAGCAAGAATCCCCCGCCTTTAGGCGTGGGGAGTGTCAAGGCAAAATAAGCTATAATATAGATATGTATATCTACAATTTAATTTTATTTTTGACGATACAGATAGGAGAAAACGAAAATGTTTATTGACAGAGCGAGGATTTATGTAGAGGCTGGCGATGGCGGCGACGGCATGAGCAGCTTCCGTAGAGAAAAGTTTGTAGAAAAGGGCGGTCCGAACGGCGGCAACGGCGGTCGCGGCGGCGATGTTGTTTTGATTGCGGATAAGAATCTGAATACGCTGATTGATTTCCGCTATAAGAGAAAATATGTTGCGAAGCGCGGCGGCCAGGGCGGCACGAAGAACTGCACCGGCGTACGCGCAGACACTGTTTTTGTTAAGGTACCGATGGGTACGCTTGTACGCGACGATGCAACCGGCGCAGTGATGGCTGACCTTGTTGATGACGGCCAGACCTATACTGCTGCTAAGGGTGGCCGCGGCGGCAAGGGCAATGCCTGCTATGTGACGAGCACGAACCGTGCACCGACCTTCGCCGAGAAGGGCGAGCCGGGCGAAAACCGCTGGCTGAAGCTGGAGCTGAAGCTGCTCGCTGACGTTGGCCTCGTGGGCTATCCGAGCGTAGGCAAGTCCAGCATTATTGCACAGGTCAGCGCTGCGCGTCCGGAAATCGCTGCTTACCATTTCACGACGCTGTCCCCGGTTTTGGGCGTGGTACGTCTGGACGAGGAGCGCAGCTTTGTGCTGGCGGATATCCCGGGCCTGATTGAGGGCGCTCATGAGGGCGTTGGCCTTGGCCATGACTTCCTGCGTCACGTTGAGCGTACAAAGGTGCTGCTGCATATCGTGGACGTGGCTGGCGTTGATGGCCGCGATCCGATTGAGGACTTTGACAAGATTAACACCGAGCTGGCAGAATACAGCGAGCGTCTGGCACGCCGTAAGCAGCTTGTAGTTGCCAATAAGATGGATTTGCCTGAAGGTCAGGAAAACTTCGAGCGCTTGAAGGAATATGTAGAGGCGAAGGGCTACGAAATCTGCAAGGCTAGCGCTGCTACCGGCGAAGGTCTGCGCGAGCTGATGTTTAAGGCTTATGACCTGCTGCAGCAATATGTTCCCGAAGAGGACGAGGAGGATATTGCTCGCTTTGATGAAATCGACCCGGACAGCTACGAAATCGTGGCCGGCGAGGATACCGAGTGGGAGGTTCGCGGCAAGAACATCGAGCGTCTTGTTGCTATGACGAACTTTGATAATGATGAGGCACTGTATCGCTTCCAGCTTATCTGGAAACGCCTTGGCATCGATGAGGCGCTGAAGGAGAAGGGCGTACAGGAGGGCGAATCTGTCAGAATCAGAGATATGGTGTTCGAATACAAAGACAACAACTAATAAAGCAAGAACGCATATAAGTGAGGGGATTGTTATGTTAGAAGCTGAAAAATATCGTGAGCCCTTGAAAAATGCCAAGCGCATTGTTATTAAGGTTGGCACGAGCACGATTACCTATGCCAACGGCAAGCGCAACTTCAGTCAGATTGACCGTCTGGCGAGAGAAATCAGCGATTTGCAGAATCAGGGCAAGGAGATGATTCTTGTTACGAGCGGCGCTGTGGCTGTGGGCGTTGATCGCATGGGCCTGCCCTGCAAGCCGGCGACGATTCCCGGCAAGCAGGCTGCTGCTGCTGTTGGCCAGGGCGTTTTGATGCACACGTATGAGAAGTTTTTTGCTGACTATGGGCAGGTTGTGGCGCAGGTGCTGATTACGAAGACGGAGGCGATTGACCGTCACCGTTATACCAATTCGCGTAACACCTTTATGGAGCTGATGCGACAGCAGGTTATTCCTATTGTCAACGAAAACGACGTTGTTGCTCTGGATGAATTAAAGATTGGCGATAACGATAATATGTCGGCATTGGTGGCAGGCATTGTGGACGCTGACCTTGTTATTATTCTTTCCGACGTCGACGGTCTGTATACGGCTAATCCGCAGACACATCCTGAGGCAAAGCTTGTGCCGACGGTGCTGGAGATTACGCCGGAGGTGGAGGCGAGCGCCGGCGGCGTTGGCTCTGCGCGCGGCACAGGCGGCATGGCGACAAAGATTCAGGCAGCGAAGGCAGCAACCTCGAGCGGTATCCAGCTGGTTATTGCCAGCGGTACGGAAAAGAATGCCATCACGCGTATTTTGCAGGGCGAGGTGCTGGGCACGCTGTTTGTGAGCCGTGAGAACCGTCTGCAGTTCAGAAAGCGCTGGCTGGCCTTCGGTGCGCAGATTCAGGGCAGTATTGTTGTTGACGAGGGCTGCGCGAAGGCTATTCATAAGGCCGGTGGCTGCAGCATTCTTCCCGCAGGTATTTTTGCTGTGGAGGGCGAGTTCCTTGCAGGCAGCACTGTGCGCGTAATTGATAAGGATGCGCATGAGCTGGCGCGTGGTCTGGTGCATTACTCCTCGGCAGAGCTGGCCCAGATTAAGGGCTGCAAGTCCGCAGAGATTGCTGATATTCTTGGACATAAAAACTTCGATGAGGTTATTCATCGCGATGATTTAGTTATATTGTGAGGCGGTGACAGAGATGGAAACGTATGAACTGGTCTTAGGCAAGGCGCAGGCAGCAAAAAAGGCTGCGGCGAAGCTGGCTGTTACAGGTACGGCGGTAAAGAATGCGGCGCTTTTGGCGATGGCGGCGGCGCTGGAGGAAAAGACGGAGGAGATTCTGGCGGCGAATGCACGC
>URVO01000056.1 GCA_900551335.1 uncultured Phascolarctobacterium sp. | reverse complement strand
AGTAGTAGTAATACATAGCCAAAAGAAAAAGAGGGAGAAAGAAAATTTAATAAAAGAAAGAGCGAGAAAAAGAAAAGTCTCACTCTTATACACAGGTTTTTTTGCCCAATTTTAAACCTCTCGAAAAAAAATTTTTTTATTTTTCTTTTGGAGGTTTAAAAAATGCCCAAAAATGGTGTGTATAAGAGTGAGAGATATTTCACGCTTTAATGTCTTGTCACCGTCTGCTCTTAGCGCAGGTTGATGAATTGCAGATCAACGCCGAAATCGCCAGCCTTCAGCGTTTGGATAACAGCCTGCAGGTCATCCTTCTTCGCACCGGCAACACGAACCTGATCGTCCTGAATCTGTGCAGTAACCTTCAGCTTGGTTGCTTTGATAGCTGCCACGATTTTTTTGCCGTTCTCCTTGGAAATGCCCTGTTGGATTTCCAGAGATTGGCGTACAGTGCCCTTCGCAGCCGGTTCAATCTTGCCCGGAACCAGGCAGCGCAGAGGAATACCGCGTTTAGCCATTTTCTGGCGCAGCATATCTAAAATTGCACCCAGCTTGTACTCGTCCTCAGCTGCAATCTTCACTTCCTTCTCGCCCAGCTCAATGGAAGCATTGCTGCCACGGAAATCATAACGCTGGTCGATTTCTTTCTTAACCTGATTAACAGCGTTATCCATCTCCTGCATATCTACTTGGGAAACTACGTCAAAGGAACTATCTTTTGCCATGTTCTAATCCTCCTGATAATATTACTAAAAAAGTCTATAGCTAAATATATTATAGCAAAAAATTGCTGAAAATACCACATTTATTACTTGTTCTTACCCGTCATATACTCATGCTCCTGCTCAAGCTCTCGCAAAAGCTCCAATCCGCTCCACTGCGCATTCGTCGGCGTCAGCATTGCCTTCAGCTTCACGCTCTGCAGCTTGCTCTTGCGGATGCCTGCGAGCAGCCTGTCAAGGTCGCTGCGCTGAAAGCCGCACATCAAGAGCAGCTCCTGCGTCGCCTCCGCACCGGTATATGCCTCCTGCACCGGCGCCACGCCCGGCACGCCTGCCAGACTGCCCACCGGCTGCAAAAGCTGCGTGCGCTCTACAGGCTTGAGCTGTACGCGTAGCATCATGCACAAGAGCTTGAGCGCCGCCAGACGCTCCGGCGTAAAATTATAAGCAAGAATCATTTTATTCATAGGCTGCCCCTCCTCTTAGCCAAACAAATCAATCTGGTTCGTCTCCGGCAGATCGCCCAGCGCGCCGATATTCGCCAGCGCCTCGATAACGCTGCGGCCAATGCCTGCACGCTGACGCAAATCCTCCTGCGAGATAAACGGCAGGTTCTTGTCACGCGCCGCGGCTATGCTCTTCGCCGCACTCTCGCCTACGCCCTTCAGCGAGGCCAGCGGCGGACGCAGGCCGTTCTCCGTTACCTTGAACTTAATCGCGTCGGACTCGTACAAATCCATCCTGTCGAATTTCAAGCCACGCTCCAGCATTTCATTCGCCAGCTCCAGATAGGTCACTGTGCTCTTCTCCACATCGGTCGCCTTATACGTCGGCTGATAAACCTTCTTGATGAAGTCCTTGATATAATGCAGGCCGTGCGCTACCTCGGCGTAGTTGAAATCCTTCGCACGCACGGTGAAGTAGGCCGCATAGAATTCCCTCGGATAATGCACCTTGCAATAGGCAATGCGGTAGGCCATGAGTACATAGGCCACGGCGTGCGCCTTCGGGAAAAGGTACTGCACCTTCTCGCAGGACTTGATATACCAGTCCGGAATCTGCGCCTTCTGCATCGCCTCTAGCATCGCAGGCTCCAGGCCCTTCTTCGCCGCCTTGCCCTTACGCACGTGCTCCATCGTCTTGAAGGCCAGGCTCGGATCTACGCCCTTGGAAATCAGATGCGTCATGATGTCGTCACGCGTAGAAATCGTTTCGGCAACAGGCTTGCCCTCCTTGATGAGATCCTGCGCATTGTTCAGCCATACGTCCGTACCATGCGAATAGCCGGATACACGCACAACCTCGCTGAAGCGCTTCGGCTGTACGTCGCTGATCATCTGACGCACGAACTTCGTGCCGCACTCCGGAATGCCGAAGGTGCCGACCTCGCTGCCAATCTGCTCCGGCGTTACGCCGAGCGACGTGGTGTTCTGGAAGATACGCATCGTTTCCTCATCACCGACAGGAATGCTTTTGGGATCAAAGTTCGGATCCACATCCTCCTGCAGATATTTTTCCAGCATCTTCAAAACCATCGGATCATCGTGGCCAAGAATATCCAGCTTAACCAGACGGTCGTTGATGCTGTGATAATCATAGTGTGTCGTGACAGTTTCGCTCGTCTTGTCATCCGCAGGACGGTTCATCGGCGTGATATAGTGAATATCCATATTACGCGGCACAACCATGATGCCGCCGGGATGCTGGCCTGTCGTGCGCTTGACGCCTGCCAGACCGCTCACGAGCGAAGCAACCTTCGCCGGATGCACGGCAATGCCCTTTTCCTCGTAATACTTACGGATATAGCCAACGGCTGTCTTGTTCGCAATCGTGGCAATCGTACCTGCACGGCACACGTTGTCGCGGCCAAAAAGCTCCTCGGTATACTTATGCGCGACGCTCTGGTCGGACATAGCCGACGGATCATCGGGGTCAATACCGCCGGAGAAGTTCAGGTCGATATCAGGAACCTTGTCGCCATGGAAGCCAAGAAAGACCGCGAACGGAATATCATGGCCGTCGCGCAGCATCCGCGTACCGCATTCCGGACATTCCTTCGGTGGCAGGTCGAAGCCGCTGTCCACCTCATTGTTCAGGAAGAACTCGCTGTGACGGCAATGCGGACAGCGATAGTGCGGTTTCAGCGCGTTAACCTCGGTGATGTCGAGCATCGTCGCTACGAAGGACGAGCCGACGCTGCCACGCGAGCCAACGAGATAGCCGCGGTCAATCGAGTGCTTAACGAGCTTATGCGCAATATAATACAAAACGGAGAAGCCGTGGCCGATAATCGCGTCCAGCTCCATCTTCAAACGGTCCTCGACAAGCTGCGGCAGTTTATCGCCATACCAGGCATGAGCCTTGGCATAGGAAAGGTCGCGCACCGCCTCCTCCGCACCGGGGATGAACGGCGAATACAGCTGGTCACGGTCAGGCACAGGCTTGAAGCGCTCCACTATCTCGCTGATCTTGTTCGTATTCGTAACCACGACCTCATAGGCCGCCTCCTTGCCCAGATAAGAGAACTCCTCGAGCATTTCCTCTGTCGTATGCAGATACAGCGGCGGCTGCATATCAGCGTCCTTATATTTTTGGCCGGCCTGCAAAATTGCACGCAACTGTGCATCCTCAGGATTCAGGAAATGCACGTCGCAGGTCGCTACGACAAGCTTGCCCAGCTTTTTGCCCAGCTCATAAATCTTGCGGTTATGCGCACGCAAATCCTCCTCGGTACACATATTCTCGCGCACGAGGAAGGCGTTGTTGCCTGTCGGCTGAATCTCCAGATAATCATAGAAGCTAGCGATTTCCTCCAGATGCGCATCGCTCATGCCGTTGCGCACAGCGCGGTACAGCTCGCCCGCCTCGCACGCCGAGCCGATAATCAGGCCCTCGCGGTATTCCTCGATAACCGCACGCGGCAGCAGCGGACGCTTGTTGAGATAGCGCAGATGGCTGATGCTGACGAGCTTATAGAGGTTACGCAGACCTGTTTCGTTCTTCGCCAGAAAAATGATATGGTTGCTGGCGATTTTCGGCGCCCTTGTCTTTTTAACAGAATCAAGAGGCTCCGTATCTAGGTCCTCGCCCTTGAGGTTGCGGTCGGTAATCAGATAGCCCTCCATACCGAAAATCAGCTTGAGGTCGCTGCCCTCCGCCGCATCGTAGCAGAACGGGAAGGCCTGCACGACACCGTGGTCGGTAATCGCCAGCGCCTTATGTCCCCAGCGAATCGCCTGCTTCACCAGGTCCTCCATCGGCGTGAGCGCGTCCATTTTGCTCATCTTCGTATGGCAGTGCAGCTCTACGCGCTTCTCGGGCGCATTATCCATACGCACCTCCTTATCCGGCAGGCGCTCGATGCCCAGCACGCGCATCATCGTCATCGCATCGAAGTTATATCTGTCCGGCGCCACGTTGCCCTGCAGGCGCAGCTGCATTCCCGGCTTGAGCAGATTCTTGAACTCGTTGCACTCCTTACGTGCGTCGCTCTGCTCACTCTTGCGGAAGCGCAGACTGATGCATAGGCCGCCCGTTTCATCGACCACATTGAACGACAGAATAATATCACCGGTACGCAGCTCCTTCTCGTTGAAGGTCTGCAAATTGCTGTCCTTATCGAGTGATTTCACAAACGTACCCTCAACGACGACGCGGTTCTCCTCCTCGATAATCGTCTCCATCTTACGCGGTGTGCCCTTGATTTTTCTGCCCCAGAGCAGGCCGTCGTCCTTCTTCGCGCCATACAGAGCGTTATAAGCCTCCTCATAGGCAGCGTCGTAAGGCTCAGGTTCAGGCTCGCACGGCGGCAGCGGTGCCTCCGTCGCGCCGATTTCCACAGGCGCGGCTTCCTCCGGCGGCAGTGGAATATCCTCCGCCACAGGCTCGCCTGTACATTCGGTGATTTCCACCTCCGGCTGCGGCGTGCGGCGCGGCAGCTCGCATTTCAGGCCGTCGCCGTCGCAAAGCATATCCACACGCTGCAAAGAAAAAGCGGCGGCAAGCTGCTTTGCCGTCGCCTGAATCAAGCCCTCCGTAAGATGGGCGGCGCAGGTGAAATGAATCTCCCACTCGCAGGCCTGCTCATCAACGCAGATTTGATTAATATGCATAAGCCTCAGCTGCATCAGCTCCACCTTTGTAAAAACGGATAATGATGCCAGAAAGCCAAAAAATTTCTCTTCGTCAGGAATCAAACAATATTTCTTTTGCATTTCAATTCCTTTCAACCATAATTATAAAAGACCACCCGGCAGACGCCGGATGCACAGTGCAGCGACGACAACACGCACCGGATGGTCGCAGCTTATTTCATGTTCTCAACGCCAATAACGCCGTCAATCTCCTGCAGTCCCTTGCTGACATCAGCGCCATCTACGCCGTTTTTGCTCGTCTTGAGGAACAGCTCGATGACAAGCCTGTCCTTCTGCTTATCCTTCTTGACGTTCAGCGACTTTACCTGCATACCGTTCGTTGACAGATAGCCGGTAACATCAGTAATAGCGTTCGGACGGTTGGTCGTAATGACGCGCACAAAGCGGCGGTCGCTGCGGCTGTTGACAGCATAGCGCTTCTCCCACGTATGCAGGCTCACCAGCGTAATCATCGTCAGCAGCGTAGCCACGCCGCTCAAAAAATACATACCGCTGCCCACAGCCAGACCGATGGCCGAAACCATCCACAGGCTGGCAGCAGTCGTCAGGCCGCGAATCGTGAGGCCCTCATGCAGAATCGTGCCTGCACCAAGAAAGCCGATGCCGCTGACCACCTGCGCCGCAATACGCGCCGAGTCACGACGCTGGCCGATGTCCTCCTCTACGTGCGTCGGCAGAGGATTCACATCATCAAAGCCATAGAGAGACACCAGCATAAAGAGTGTCGAACCAACGCAGACAAGAATATGCGTGCGCAGTCCGGCAGGTCTGTCGCCGCTGCCTCTCTCTATACCAACAATACCGCCGAGAATTGCAGCAACAACAAGCCGAAGGATCATAGAGGCTTCCTTGCTATGAAGCCATGAAAGATTGTCTAAGAGCTCCAACTTATTATCACCTCAACGAATTTACCAAAAACGATTAGAAGGTGCCAGATGCAAAGCGTGGCGACGACGGCGTACAAATAGTACTCCTAGGAGCCACAATGCAGCAAATGGCGCCTTATAATCGTTTTTTATTATAAGGTTTTTAACATCTCTTTAATAGTCGCAATATAATCGCTATCCAACGGCAGCATGGAAACCTCACCGGTCTTACGCGCCTTAACCTCCAGCTCGCCGTTTTGCAGAGTCTTCGGACCTACAACAACGCGCAGCGGATAGCCGATCAGGTCAGCGTCCTTGAATTTTACGCCGGGGCGTTCCTTGCGGTCGTCGATAACAACCTCTACGCCAGCCTTGTGCAGCTCTTCGTAGATTTCCTCAGCCTTCGCCAGAGAAGCCTCGTCCTTCACGTTTACAGGAACAACGAGCACCTCATACGGAGCGATAGCTACCGGCCAGATCATGCCGTCAGCGTCATGGCTTTGCTCAACGCAGGCAGCCATAGTACGGCCAACGCCGATACCGTAGCAGCCCATAACCATCGGCTGCTCCTTGCCGTTTTCGTCCAAATAGGTTGCGCCCATAGCAGCGCTGTATTTGGTGTGCAGCTTGAACACCTGACCTGCCTCAATGCCGCGAGCCTTAGCAATCGGAGCGCCGCAATGCGGGCAGGGATCGCCCTCTGCCATCAGGCGGATATCAGCAACATAGGTCGGGATGAAGTCACGGCCCGGGTTAGCGTTGATGTAGTGATAGCCCTCATGGTTAGCACCGCAGCAAACATTGTGCATATTCATAACGGTTGCATCGCAAACGATGATAATCTTCTCAGGATCCATACCAACAGGGCCCATGTAGCCGCCAACGGTACCAGCCTTTGCTAACAGCTCAGCCTCTGCCATTTCCAGCTCAACTGCGCCGACAGCGTTTTGTACCTTCGTTTCGTTAACCTCATGGTCGCCACGGACGAAGCACAGCACCAGACCTTTTTCGCATTGATATGCAACGGCTTTAATGGATTTTTCTACAGGAGCGTTGAGGAAGGCACACACGTCAGCAATAGTCTTGCAGTGCGGAGTTTCTACCTCGGTCAGCGGCTGCATTTCTTCAGCCGGAGCCTCCAGCGGATACAGCTCTGCCTTTTCAATATCAGCAGCATAATCGCATTTTGTGCAATAGGTAATCTCTGCCTCGCCGCTGTCTGCCAGAACCATGAACTCATGGCTGCCGGTGCCGCCGATAGCGCCGCTGTCTGCTTCAACAGGGCGGAAGTTCAGGCCGCAGCGGGTAAAGATTCTGTCATAAGCATCATACATGGACTTGTAGGAAGCATCCAGACCTGCTTCATCACGGTCGAAGGAATAGCCGTCCTTCATGATGAAGTCACGGCTGCGCATCAGGCCGAAGCGCGGACGACGCTCGTCACGGAATTTGTCCTGAATCTGATACAGGTTCAGCGGCAGCTGACGGTAGGATCGTACATCGCTCTTTACGAGAGTCGTAACCATTTCCTCATGCGTAGGGCCGAGGCAGTATTCATGGCCGTGGCGGTCCTTCAGACGTACCATTTCTGCACCGTAAGCATCCCAACGTCCGCTTTCCTTCCAGATTTCTGCCGGCTGCAGAATCGGCATCATGATTTCCTGACAGCCTGCAAAGTCCATCTCCTCGCGGATAATATTTTCAATCTTTTTAATAACACGCCAAGCCAGCGGCAGATAGCTGTACATGCCATTGGTGGATTTACGCATAAAGCCGGCACGCAGCAGCAGCTGATGGCTGGGGATTTCAGCCTCGGACGGAACCTCACGCAGGGTGGGTGCATACATTTTAGAAACTTTCATTAACGGGATACCTTCCTCTCAAGTAAAATTTTATCTATTTCAGCAAAAAGCTCGCTTACAAGCTGGTCCTCAGGAACCTTGCGCAGGATTTCTCCCTTACGGAAGACAAGTCCCTCGCCTACACCGCCCGCAATGCCGACATCGGCCTCACGAGCCTCGCCGGGGCCATTGACTACGCAGCCCATAACGGCGACGGTAATCGGCTCCTTGATGCCGTCCAGACGCTTTTCAACCTCCAGCGCCAGCTTCTCCAGGCTGATGCGCGTGCGGCCGCAGGTCGGACAGCTAATCAGCGTCGGCCCGTACTCACGCAGGCCCAGCGCCTTCAGAATATCATACGCTACGCGCACCTCGTTCACCGGGTCGCCCGTCAGGGAAACGCGGATGGTGTCGCCAATGCCCTCGGCAAGCAGCGTACCGATGCCCACAGCGGACTTGATAATGCCGCTGTTGACCGTACCGG
>URVO01000055.1 GCA_900551335.1 uncultured Phascolarctobacterium sp. | reverse complement strand
AACCGCTGGCAAAACCGATCTGGCAAAACGCGCTAAGGCTCTGAACCTCGACGCTATCCATGACACCGTACATGAAATGGCTCGTGATGAAGCTCGCCACGGCAAAGCTTTTGCAGGCCTGCTGGCTAGATACTTCGGTAAATAATATTAGAATAGCTTATCTCCCGCTGTCACTACGGCAGCGGGAGATTTTTTGTTGTCCGCAGCCCTACTTACTGAACACTTTTAGATTTTTGTCCATTATTTCACATTCCCGCGCCTTTAAAAAAGGCTCTAAATATGATATTATATATAAGTTAAGAAGTCTCTTTAATGACACACATTATCACATCAGCAAAGGTGAATTATCTAATGCTTATTGACAATAATTTCCAATATCCGGCTATGCTGAAGGTTGCAGGCAAGCACTGCGTCATTATCGGTGGCGGCGCCGTCGCCGCACGCAAGCTCCAGACGCTGCTGGACGCAGGCGCACGCGTCACTGTCGTTGCCCCTGAGTTCTGCGCAGAGGTGCAGAGCCTTGCCGCACGCTGTACGCTCGTCACCGACAGCTATAAGCCGCAGTATCTTGAAGGCGCCTTTGTGGTCATTGCCGCCACAAGCAGCTTCGCAGTCAACCGCGAAATAAGCGCCGCTGCTCCCTGTCTCGTGAACAACATCACAGAGCCGGAGCTCAGCAATTTTACCGTGCCTTCCTCCATCAGCGAGGGAAGCATCACTATCGCCCTGGCGACAGGCGGTATGCCAGCCTTCACGCGCCTGCTGAAAGCTCAGCTTGCGCAATTTATAACGCCGGAGCTGACAGACTTTAACGACTTTCTGCGCGAGCAGCGGGACGTGGTTAAAGCTATTACACCCGACAGTAAAGCGCACACAGCCTTTTGGCGCAGCGTTTTAAATAAGGCATTATTAAATCAAGTTATGGCAGGCGAAACTGCCAAAGCAAAGGAGAAGGTATTAGATGCAGTTAACAGTTTTAGGTCTCAATCACAGGACAGCCCCCGTTGAGATTCGTGAACGCTTCAATTTCTCTCAGGAAAGGGTTGCCAGTATCCTGCGTCGTCTGCGCAATTACGACAATATCCCCGAAGCCATGCTGCTGTCCACCTGTAACCGAACAGAGCTGTACATGGTTATCGAGAATCCGCACGACGCCATTCCCTTTATCAAAGCATTGCTCCAGCATCTTGCCGGCGAGCAATACAAAAGCGAGTATTTTTATAATCTGAGCGGCACAAATTGCGTCAAGCATCTGTTCCGCGTAGCTGCCAGCCTCGATTCGCTCATTGTCGGCGAAGGCCAGATTCTTAGCCAGATTAAAAGCGCCTATCAGCTGGCACGTGAAACCGGTATGACGGATACGATTTTAAATACCATCATGAACCGCGCCATTGCCGTCGGCAAGCGCGTGCGTACCGAAACGAAGATTGCCTTCAGCAGTGTTTCTGTTTCCAGCGCCGCTGTCGATTTGGCCATCAATATTCTTGGCGACCTTTCTAAGGCACAGATTCTTGTTGTCGGCGCAGGCAAGATGAGCGAGCTGACTGCCCGCCATCTGCTCGACAAGGGCGCGCAGACCATCTGCGTCAGCAACCGCCATTACGAGCGTGCGCATGACCTGGCCGACAAATTCCACGGCACAGCTATTCCCTACCGTGCCATGTTCGAGCATGCTGCCGACGCTGATATCATCATCACCTCGACAGGCGCACCGCACTACGTGCTGACAAAGGAAAACCTCGGCCCGCTGCTGCCCAAGCGCAACGGCCGTCCGCTGATTCTTATTGATATCGCTGTACCACGTGACGTTGACCCCAGATTGGCCGATGTTCCCGGTGTAACGATTTATAACATCGACGACCTCGAGGGCGTTGTCGATACCAACAAAAGCTTCCGCAGCCATGAAGCCCAGGTTGCCGAGCAGATTATCACTGAAGAAATTGCTGCACTCAAGGAGCGCTTGCGTTATTACACCATGCGTCCTGTTATGGTACAGTTGCATGATAAAATGAATTTCTTGCGTCAGAAGGTGCTCAAAAAAGCCTTTATCAAGCTGCCTAATCTGACGGACAACGAAAAACGCATCATCGACCTCATGACTCAGCGCTTAGAGCATAAGTTCCTGCGCGAGCCGATGAAGGCTATGAACGCTGTTGCCGGCACAGACGACGAAGAGCGTTACAGAAAGATGATGCTTGATTTATTCTTATTAAATGAAACCGGAGAGGAGTTTGGCGATGAAAGCAAAATTGACGATTGGGACTAGACAAAGCCTGCTCGCACTGTGGCAGAGCAACCATATCGCTGCCCTGCTGCGCGAAAAATATCCAGAATGTGAGGTTGTCCTGAAAAAAATTGTCACCAAGGGCGACCGTATTTTAGATGTGCCGCTAGCACAAATCGGCGGCAAGGGACTGTTCACTAAGGAGATTGAAACGGAGCTGGCTGACGGCACTATTGACCTCGCTGTCCACAGCCTCAAGGATATGCCCACCGTACTGCCTGAGGGCCTGTGCCTGACCGCGATTACCGAGCGTGCCAACGTAGGTGATGCCTTCGTCAGCAACAAATATGCCAGCTTTGAGGAGCTGCCCTTAGGCGCCGTTATCGGCACCTCCAGCCTGCGCCGTAAGGCTCAGCTTTTGGCAGCCCGCCCCGATTTGCAGATTATGGACCTGCGCGGCAATGTTGATACCCGTCTGCGCAAGCTCGACGAGGGACTGTATGATGCCATCATCCTCGCAGCCGCAGGCCTGGAACGCCTCGGTCACGGCGACCGCATCACAGCGCTGATTCCGCCTGACGTATGCCTGCCTGCTGTCGGCCAGGGCGCTTTGGCTATCGAAGCACGCACTGCTGACGACGAGGTTCGCTCCATGCTGGAGTTTTTAAATGACCTGCCTACCAAACAATCCACCGACGCTGAACGCGCCTTCCTCGGACTGCTCGAGGGCGGCTGCCAGGTGCCTATCGGTGTGCATGCCGACGTAGCAGGCGAGCAAATCAAAATCGAAGCAATTATTGCAGCTTTAGACGGCAGCACTGTGCTGCGCGATACTATTACAGGCAAGGCTGAAGACGCTGTTGCCTTAGGCCAGCAGCTTGGCAAGAAAATGCTGGCAGCCGGTGGTCAGGAAATTCTGGCCGCAATTCTTTAAGGAGAGTGACATCATGACGAAACAAGGTAAAGTATATTTAATCGGTGCAGGCCCCGGCGACCCGGGACTTTTAGGACTCAAGGCTAAGGAATGCCTGCAGACTGCTGACGCTGTCGTTTATGACCGTCTGGCTGACCCCCGCATTCTCGCCTTCGCCCGCAAGGACGCAGAAATGGTTTACGTAGGCAAGGCCAGCGCCAACCACACCATGCGCCAGCCGGATATCAACAAGCTACTTGTAAAGCTTGCTGCTGAAGGCAAGGTTGTTGCTCGTCTGAAGGGCGGCGACCCCTTCGTTTTCGGTCGCGGCGGCGAAGAGGCTATCGAGCTGCGTGAATCAGGCCTGCCCTTCGAATTCGTACCGGGCGTAACTAGCGCTATCGCAGTTGCTGAATATGCAGGTATCCCTGTTACCCATCGCCATGTGGCAACCTCCTTTGCTGTTATCACCGGCCATGAGGACCCCACTAAAGGTGAATCCACTATTCATTGGCAAGGTCTGGCAACCTCTGTTGATACGCTCGTTTTCCTCATGGGCGTAGAAAACATCGAAAAAATCAGCAGCCAGCTCATCGCTAACGGCCGCAGCGCTGACTGCCCGGCTGCCGTTATCCGCTGGGGCACGCATCCCGAGCAGCGCACGCTGATTACCACTCTGGGCAAGGCTGCTGCCGACGTTAAGGCAACCGGCATGAAGCCGCCTGCAATCTTCCTCGTTGGCGAGGTTGTACGTCTGCGTGAGCAGCTGCAATGGTTCGACAACAAGCCGCTCTTCGGCAAAACTGTTATCGTAACCCGCGCTCGTGCACAGGCCAGCGCTCTCACCAAGAAGCTGGAGGCTCAAGGCGCTAAGGTTATCGAAGCTCCGGCAATCAAAATCGTTCCGGCAGCAGATTATGCTCCGCTCGATAATGCCATTGCTCACCTTGATGAATATAAATGGCTCGTCTTCACCAGCGCTAACGGCGTAGATTATTTCTTCGAGCGTCTGGCTGAAGCTAAGAAGGACGCTCGCGCCCTTGCAAACGTTAAACTAGCAGCTATTGGCAGCGCCACCGCCAAGGCTCTCGCAGGCCACGGCCTCACCGCTGACCTCATTCCTTCTGCATACAAGGCAGAGGAGCTGGCAGAGGCTCTTGCCGGCGAAATCACCGCTGGCGACAAAATCCTGCTGGCACGCGCTAAGGTTGCACGCGAGGTTCTGCCTGAATCTCTGCGCAAAATCGGCGCTATCGTTGACGTTGTAACTGCTTATGAGACCGTTGCTGACTGCGAAAACAAGGATGAGCTTATCGCTGCTCTTGAAAGCGGCGAAGCAAGCGTAGTAACCTTCACCAGCAGCAGCACCGTAACCAATCTGCTCGAGGTTCTCGGCGACAAGAAGGAGCTGCTGAATAAGGCTGCTCTCGCTGCCATCGGCCCTGTTACTGCCGACACCCTGAAAAAGCATGGCTATACTCCGGCTATTAATGCCGCTGAATATACAATCGACGGCCTCATGACCGCTATCACTAATTTTTATAATAAATAAGGAAGTGTATCAAGATGAGTATCACTGGTTTTCCTGTATACCGTCCGCGCCGCACACGCGCTACTGAAAATCTGCGTGCAATGATTCGTGAAACCGAGGTTTCCGTAAAGGACTTAATCTATCCGCTCTTCGTCGTTCCCGGCGAAAACGTTAAGCATGAAATCGAATCCCTGCCCGGCAACTACCATTGGTCCATAGACCGCGTTATGGAATGTGTTGACGAGGTTGTGGAGCTGGGCATTCCTGCCGTACTGCTCTTCGGCGTGCCGTCCTACAAGGACGCTGTCGGCAGCAGCGGCTGGGATATGAACGAGCCTGTACAGCAGGCCTGCAAGCTTATTAAAGCAAAATATCCTGAGCTGGTTATCATCACCGACGTCTGCCTGTGCGAATACACTGAGCATGGCCATTGCGGCGTGCTGCAAAACGGCTGCACCGTCAACAACGACGAAACCCTGCCGCTGCTCGCTAAGGTTGCTGTTTCCCATGCGCAGGCCGGCGCTGACATGATTGCTCCCTCCAACATGATGGACGGTTATGTTAAGGCTATCCGCGAAGCACTCGATGCTGCAGGCTTCAACCATATTCCTATTATGGCTTACTCCGCAAAATTTGCTTCTGCATATTACGGCCCCTTCCGCGCTGCAGCTGACTCTGCTCCGTCTGCCGGCGACCGCAAGGGCTACCAGATGGACCCTGCCAACAGCGACGAGGCTCTGCGTGAGGTTGCTCTGGATATCGAAGAGGGCGCTGACATCGTTATGGTTAAGCCAGCGCTGGCCTTCCTCGACGTTGTACAACGCGTACATGAAACCTTCAACCGCCCGCTGTGCGTTTATAATGTCAGCGGCGAATACGCTATGGTCAAGGCAGCAGCAGAAAAGGGCTGGATTGACGAAAAACGCATCGTTATGGAAACCATGCTGGGCTTCAAGCGCGCCGGTGCAAAAATGATTATTACCTATCATGCGCTCGACGTAGCAAAATGGCTGCAAGGCAAATAAGGAGATACAACAATGGAACATACAAAATCTCAGGCTGCTTTTGAAGAAGCACGCCAATATATCCCCGGCGGCGTCAACAGCCCCGTGCGCTCCTTCCGCAGTGTCGGCGGCGTACCGCCGTTCATCGCTGGCGGCAAGGGCAGCAAAATCTATGACATCGACGGCAACGAATATATCGACTATGTGCTGTCCTACGGTCCGCTGCTCATGGGCCATGTGCCTGACTGCGTAACCGAAGCTATCAAGGCTGCTGCAGAAAAGGGCACCTCCTACGGCGCACCGACAGCAGCAGAAACCGAACTGGCTAAGCTCGTATGCAGCCTTGTACCGTCCATGGATATGGTACGCATGGTCAACAGCGGCACCGAAGCAACCATGAGCGCTCTGCGTCTGGCACGCGCCTACACCGGCCGTGACTGCATCGTTAAATTCATCGGCTGCTACCATGGCCACCACGACAGCCTGCTCGTTAAGGCCGGCAGCGGCGGCGCTACCTTCGGCGTACCGGACAGCCCGGGCGTACCGAAGGCTGTTGCCTCCACCACCATCACCGTGCCCTTCAACGACCTGCCTGCTCTGGAGCAGGTTTTCGCTGAGCGCGGCGAGGAAATCGCCTGCGTTATCATGGAGCCGACTCCGGGCAACATGGGCTTAGTCCTGCCGCACGATGGCTTCCTTGAGGCAGTATGTGCGCTTACGAAGAAGCACGGCGCTCTGCTCATCTGCGACGAGGTTATGAGCGGCTTCCGCAGCGCTCAGGGCGGCAGCCAATCCCTCTATGACATCGACCCCGACATCACCTGCCTCGGCAAGGTTATCGGCGGCGGTCTGCCTGTTGCAGCCTATGGCGGCAAGCGCGAAATCATGCAAATGGTTTCTCCTGCCGGCCCGATGTATCAGGCTGGTACGCTGAGCGGCAATCCGCTGGCTATGGCCGCAGGCATCGCTGCTCTCACCTACATGAAGGAGAACGACGTCTGCAATCGTGCGGAAAGCCTTTGCGCTATCCTGACCGGCGGTCTGGAAAAGGCAGCAGCTAAGGCTGGCGTGCCTGTACAGATTCACCGTCTGGGCAGCATGTTCACCGTATTCTTCAGCGACAAGCCTGTCACCGACTTCGACAGCGCCGCTGCCAGCGATTTGGAAGCCTTCAAGATTTACTTCCACTCCATGCTCGAGCAGGGCATCTACCTGCCGCCGTCTCAATTTGAAACAAACTTCGTCTCTGTTGCTCACAGCCCCGAAGACCTGCAGAAAACTATCGACGCAGCAGAAATCGCTTTTGCTGAGGTTGCCAAGGCAAGAGGCTATAAGGCATAAGCCAAAGCATTTCAAAGCTATATAAACGCAAATTAAAAGCGTGCAAGACTTGCGCAGCTGACATGATATCAGCAGCGTAAAGCCTGCACGCTTTTCGTTTATTATTATATTTGTCTTAGCCGCGAATCAGCTTAATCGAAGGCACCGTCACCTTCACAAACTTCCACAGCAGCACAGAGATACTGCAATCCAGCACAGAATGCAGCACCGTACCAGCGCCCACCAGTACGATAACGCTCATCATAAAGCCGTTGGCCAGCTGAGCAGGAGTAAACATATAACCGCTGAAGAAGAACGGCGCCACAACCAGCACACCAGCCAGCACAAGCTGATAAATATTCTTATGTTCTATAACAAGTCCTCCAATCATATATAGTTACTGATTATAACACTATTCAGCAAATACTGCAATTCCCTGCACCAAATTTTTAGAAAAAAGTTATGCACCAGCACCCAAAATTTATCCCAAGAAAATTGCACTTATCCACAAAAATCCCCAAAAGTTATCCACAGTGTGCATAACTTTTGGGGATTAGTGGATAAGTTAATAGGCAGACTCCTGAGAACCTGCCCGTTATATATCAACCCAAATGCTCCTTTACGGCCTTTTGCCATTCCTCTAGAGTTTTGTATTCTGTTTTTTCCAGAAGCTTTTCAAAGCCGCGTGGCTGCGGCAGCTTTGCCAGCTCTGCAAAGGCAGCCTCTGCTTCAGTATAGCATTTTTCATTGTAATACATTTTCCCCAGCATAAAATACGCCAGCTGCAAATAAAACGATTTATGCTGATAGCTGATAATTTTTTTATAATCAGCTATGGCTTTATCAGCATCGCCAGTTTTTTCGTAAAGCTGAGCACGTATAAAATAATCATCTAGCGGTATAACACGGCGCCACTTGCTTATAGGTCTCTTCTCAGCAATATCTATCGCCTCACTATAGGCTTTAATTGCCAGATTCGTACGTCCCTGCTTTCTATATAAACGGCCTAAGATTTCATAGCCTAATCTGTCAGAAGATGTCTGCAAGGGAGCTGCCTGCAAGCCACGCTCAATATCAGCCCTCGCCTTAGCATATTCCTCTAAAGCGATATAAATCTCAGCACGCGTAAAATAATCTGTCTTTTTTTCT
>URVO01000054.1 GCA_900551335.1 uncultured Phascolarctobacterium sp. | reverse complement strand
CCGCTATCAGCGGCTTTGTTGGCGAAGGTATGATTGATATTTCTGTTGCTGGCAATATTTTTGCTGCACCTGGCCCGCAGGCTTGCGTAGAGGCAATCAAAATGGCAGACAAAGGCCACGGTGTACTCTTTGTTGTGCTGAATCATGCAGGCGATATGCTGACCGGCAATCTGACCATGAAGCAGGTTAAAAAGCTGGGCATCAATGTTGTGAAGGTTGTAACTCAAGAGGACGTTGCTAATGCTCCGCGTGAAAATGCTGAGGATCGTCGTGGTCTGGTTGGCTGCGTGCCTCTGTATAAGGTTGCTGGTGCAGCAGCTGCTGCCGGCAAATCTCTGGAAGAGGTTGCTGTCATTGCACAAAAATTTGCTGACAACATGGCAACCATTGCTGTAGCAACCAAGGGGGCAACTCATCCGGCAACCGGCATGGAAATCGCTCATATTGCCGAAGGTACTATGGAGCTTGGCATGGGCCAGCATGGCGAAGGCGGTGGCGGTACTCAGCAAATGAAATCTGCTGACGAAACTGCAGCTATTATGTTGGATGCTTTGCTGAAGGACCTTGAAGTGAAGGCTGGCGAAAAGCTTCTCGTTGTTATCAATGGCTCCGGCGCAACGACGCTGATGGAACAATTGATTGTTTTCCGTGCTTGCCATAAGCTGTTGGCTGAAAAGGGCATCGAGGTTGTTGCCAGCATGGTTGGCGAAATTCTTACGGTACAAGAAACTGCTGGTTTCCAACTGTTCATCGCACGTATGGATGATGAACTGCTTGGCTACTGGAATGCTCCTTGCCGTACTCCTTACATGAAGAACTAAAAAAAGTAATGTTCTCTTAGATATGTAACTTTCGATACAGTAAGGCAGCATAAAAACTATTTAAATACGGATTTGTCAAAAATTGTTTACAAATTACTGATAAAAGCATAAAATAATGCTATCTACAAGCTTCACGAAAAATTTGTAGTATGGAAGGATGGTAAAAAATGATTTCATTGAAAAGCAAAAAATTAAAGGCACTGGTAGCTGGCCTGATGCTTACTCTGGCAATGGGTATTGTCGGCTGTGGTGGTGACGCGAAGGATGGTAAGAAGGCAGAAAAGGTTAATGTAGGTATTGTGCAGCTGGTTGAGCACGAAGCACTGGATGCAGCGAATAAGGGCTTTGTTGAAGGCTTGGCTTCCAAAGGCTATAAGGAAGGCCAGAATATTACTTTCGACAAGCAGAACGCGCAGGCAGACCAGTCTAATTTGCAAAATATCGCACATCGCTTTGTCAACAACAAGGTTGATTTGATTTGTGCGATTGCGACTCCGGCAGCGCAGACTGTAGCTAACGTAACGAGTGATATTCCTATTGTAGCAACCGCCGTTACCGATTATAAGATGGCGAAGCTCGTCAAAGACAACGATAAGCCGGGCACGAATGTTACCGGTACAACTGATATGAACCCTGTAGCAGAGCAGCTTGATTTGCTGCTTAAGCTCGTACCGAATGTTAAAACCATTGGCACTGTATACTGCTCCAGCGAGGTTAACTCTCAGCTGCAGGTAGAAATTCTCAAAAAAGCCGCTGCGGCGAAGGGCATCACGGTTAAAGAGGCAACTGTTTCCACGGTTAATGATATCCAGCAGGCTGCGCACAGCTTAGTTGGCAGCGTGCAGGCTGTTTATATTCCGACAGACAATGTTCTGGCATCTGCTATTCCGACCTTGGTAAGCGTAACTGATGAAGCAAAGCTTCCTGTTATCTGCGGCGAGGGCGGCATGGTTAGAGCAGGCGGTCTGGCAACACTGGGCGTTGATTACTACAAGCTGGGCTTCCAGACTGGTGTGATGGCAGCTGATATTCTGAGCGGCAAGGCAAAGCCTGCTGAGATGGCTATTCAGGCACAAAAGGAATTTAAGCCTGTCATTAACATGAAGAGTGCAGCGAAAATCGGCCTGACGATTCCTGAAGAGCTTCTGAAGGACGCAGAGGTTATTAAATAAGGATTTTTTACAAGGAGCCTGCTGTTGACGATGGCAGGCTCTTTTTAACGAAGCAGAAAATAGTAGTATTGGAGGATATGGGATATGCTTAGTTTGTTGATACCGACCGTGGCGCAGGGCCTGCTGTGGGCACTGATGGCGCTCGGCGTTTATGTAACCTTCCGCGTGCTGGATATTGCTGACCTGACGGTAGAGGGCAGCTTTCCTTTAGGCGCAGCGACGGCTGCAAGTATGATGGTAGCTGGCTTTGGACCGCTGACAGCGCTGCTGGCGGCTTTTGTCGCAGGCATGCTGGCTGGTGTAGTGACGGGCCTTTTGCATACGAAAATGAAAATACCTGCACTTTTGGCAGGCATTTTGACGATGATTGCTTTATATTCTGTGAACCTGCGCATCATGGGCAAGGCGAATCTTTCCCTGCTGGGCGTAGACACAGCCTTTAAGATTGTCAAGAGTGCGCTTGACCTGTCGATGGCGCAGACGACGCTGGTTGTCGGTCTGGCAGTGACGCTGATTGTGGGCTTCTTTATGTACTGGTTCTTTGGTACGCAGATTGGCGCTGCTATTCGTGCGACCGGCTTTAACCAGCAGATGATTCGTGCGCAGGGCGTTGATACTGATATTACGATTATCTTAGGCCTGCTGCTGAGCAATGGTCTTGTTGCTGTTTCCGGTGCGCTGGTGGCGCAGTCCAACGGCTTCTCCGATGTCGGCATGGGCACAGGCACCATCGTTATCGGCCTGGCCTCGGTTATTATCGGCGAGGTGCTTTTCGGCACGCGCAGCTTTAAAAACTGCCTGATTTCTGTAGTGCTGGGCTCAATTGTTTATCGCATAGTTATTGCTGCTGTGCTGGCAATGGGTATGCCGCCAAACGATCTCAAGCTCTTTACCTCTGTACTGGTGGCATTGGCACTGTCCATGCCGCTGATTAAAGCAAAAATGGGCGGCAGAAAGGCGGTGCGTTAAATTGCTGCATGTTGAAAATGTTTCTAAAACCTTCTTCCCGGGAACGATAAATGAAAAAAGAGCGCTGCAGAATCTTTCGCTGCATCTGGCACCCGGAGATTTTGCTACAGTTATCGGCGGCAACGGCGCCGGTAAATCCACAACTCTGAATGCGATTGCCGGAGTTTTCCCCGTCGATAAGGGCAAGATTATTATTGACGGCGAGGATATTACAAAGAAACCAGAGCACAAGCGTGCTAAATATATTGGCCGTGTCTTTCAGGATCCGATGCTGGGTACGGCGGCTGGCATGATGATTGAAGAGAATCTGGCGCTGGCTGCACGTCGCGGCGAAACGCCCGGCCTTGCCTGGAGTCTGCCGGAGGCACAGCATGACCGCTTCTACGAGCTGCTCAAGGAGCTGGACCTCGGTCTTGAGGATCGTATGACAGCGAAGGTCGGCCTGCTCAGCGGCGGTCAGCGTCAAGCGTTGACGCTGCTGATGGCGTCACTGAAAAAACCGAAGCTGCTGCTGCTCGACGAGCATACGGCGGCACTTGATCCGAAGACGGCAGCGAAGGTGCTGGCGCTGACAGAAAAAATTGTTACGCGCGACCAGCTGACGACGCTGATGATTACACATAATATGCGTGATGCGCTGCGCTATGGCAACCGTTTGATTATGCTGCACAACGGACGCGTGATTATCGACGTGCAGGGCGAAGAGAAAAAGCATCTGCAGATTGCCGACTTGCTGGAGATGTTCGAGCAGGCCAGCGGTGCCGAAATGGCGAGCGACCGTCTGCTTTTGGGGTAACAAAAAAGTTCCTAAAACTTGAAATTTCTTGCGTTATTGTTAAAAGCGGGAGCCTGATAAGAGAAGATAATCAAAAAAAGACTTGCGTTTTCGTAGACTAGTAATTAAAATATAGATGAAGATAAATAAAATTTACGGCAAACCTCTTGCCAAATCTGAAAAACGTGGTAAACTTAAAATAAGTGCTTTATTAGTTTAAGATAATTTGTCGCATGTCAAATGAAAGGCGGTGCTAAAAAATGCAAGAAGAAATTAAGCTTATTGGTCGCAGAATCCGTTTACTGCGTACTGCCAAAAATCTCACCCAGACTGGTCTGGCTAAAGAGATGGGCATTTCTCAAACACATCTGTGCAACATCGAATGTGGTCGTGTGCCGGTAACTCTGCCTAACCTGTTGAAGCTGCATACCTTATTGGAATGCAACATGAGCAACTTCTTTGTAGACCTGGATGAGAAGGCTGAAAGCAAAGACCAGGATATTAGCCTGGAAGAAGTTCTTAAAATTGCAAAGCTCTTAAAACAAAAAGGCTGAGCATAAGAAAAATTTAATTTAAAATTTCAAAGCACGTAGAACTGATACTGGTTGCCGCCGGTGTCAGTTCTTTTTTTGCATAAGAATAATACATCCTCTTTTCATGACATTTCAGCGTATCTTGGTAGCATAATCTGAAAAAATATTATATAATACAAGTATATAAATTTTGGAGGATAGACAATGACCTACGATTATAAGCGCATGGCACAGATAAAGTGCTTTCTTTTTGATATGGATGGAACGATTAACCTTGGTAATGAGCTGATTCCCGGTATGGAGGGCTTTTTTGATAAGCTGAAGGCTGCGGGGCGTGAGTATTACCTGCTGACGAACAATTCTTCGCGCAGCCATGAGCATTATGTACAAAAGATGAACGGACTGGGCGTGCCGGTGACACGTAAAAATATCCTGATTTCCTCGGATGCGCTGACGAACTGGATGAGCAAAAATAAGCCTGGTGCCCGCCTTTTTGTACTGGGTACACCGCAGCTTCTGGCGACGATTGAGGAGGCCGGCTTTACGCTGACGAATACGCTGGAGGAGGGGGCTGATTACGTGGTAGTCGGCTTTGACCAGACGCTGACGTATGAACGTTTGGCGATTGCCTGCCGCCTGATTGATAAGGGTGTGCCCTATGTAGCGACGCATCCTGATGTGCGCTGTCCGATTGAGGGCGGCGAGTTTATTCCTGATACCGGCGCGATGCTGGAGCTGATTAAAACGGCTACAGGCAAAGAGCCGCAGCTTATTTTCGGCAAGCCGTATCAGTATATGGTTGACGTGGTGCTGGATAAGACCGGCTATAAGAAGGAAGAAATCGCTATGGTGGGCGATCGCCTGGCGACGGATATTGCCTTTGGCCTGAATAATGATATTCTGTCGGTGATGGTGCTGACAGGCGAGGCAACAATGGAGGATGTGGAGCAGGGCAACATTAAGCCTGATATCATCCTGCCGCACGCTAAAGAAATTTTGAATTACATCGGCTAAGCAATTGTGCAGTGCAGCTGACGTTCAGCATAAGGAGTGATAGAAATGGCAGTTTTAGAGCAGGAAACCGTTTTAACTGAAGCTTTGCGCCCTGTGCCGGCAAGTGAGCTGGAGGCGCGTCTGAATCGCTTTCGCAGGGCGATGGATGCAGCGCATCCCGGCTGGGAGATGGCAGCGGTTAATCATAAGGTGGCAATGTATTACTTCACAGGTACGATACAGGAGGGCGTGCTGCTGATTCGTCCGCAGGACGCTGTTTTCTGGGTACGCCGCAGCTTTGAGCGTGCCTGCAATGAATCGCATTTCAGTGACATCCGTCCGATGCACAGCTTCCGTGAGGCAGCAGCCTTTTATGGCAGTGCGCCGAAGGTGATGTATGTCGAAACGAAGAAGGCAACCTTGGATTGGGAGCGCATGCTGCATAAGTATTTTGCTTTTGAGGAGCTGGGATCCTTTGACAGCGTGCTGCAGGATTTGCGTATGGTGAAGAGCGAGTACGAGCTTAAGCAGATGGAGCAGTCCGGCGCCATTCATGAAACAGTGCTGGATATTGTTGCGCCGAAGCTTATTCATGGTGGCATAAGCGAGGCGCAGCTGGCGATTGCTATTTACAGCGAGATGGTGCAGCGTGGCTCGCATGGCACGGCACGCTTCAATCAGGCGCTGGGCGAGGAGGCAGTCGGTATTGCTTCCTTTGGCAAGAGCGGTCTCGTACGCACGGGCTTTGACGGTCCTGGCGGCACGGACGGTACGTGTATCGCGGTGCAGTCCATCGGCAATGCGTTTCGCAAGCTGCAGTCGGGCAGGCTTGTTTATCTTGATATTCCCTGCGGCTTTGACGGCTATCATACGGATAAAACTGTTGTCTATTATTATGGCGACTTGGCGAAGGATGAGCAGAGCAAGCACCTTATTGAGGCGCAGCAGCGCTGCCTGGAGCTGGAGCAGGAGGTTGTACGCCTGATGGTTCCGGGCGAGCCTATTGAAAACCTCTATCTGCGTACAATGGATAAATTTGATAATATTTATGGTGACGCCTTCATGAACGGCGGCAAGTTTCTCGGTCACAGCATCGGCCTGGTTATGGACGAGGCTCCGGCGATTGCCAAGGGCTTCAAGCAGCCTTTGCAGCTTGGGATGACCTTTGCGGTAGAGCCGAAGATTGCTTTGCCGGGCTTAGGTATGGTTGGTACGGAAAATACCTATGTCGTTACAGAAAACGGCGCACGTTCGCTGACAGGCAGCTCGCATCTGCTGCGTGAGGTAAAATAATATCTTAGGGAGAGGGAGTAGGATTATGAGGAAGTTTTTTGGCAGCTCAAGCTTTGCACGTGACAGCTTTTATATATTGCTGGCGGTTGAGGTGTTAATGTCGTTTACTTTTCTAGGCTACTTTCATTTTCCGCCTATTTCCATTACTATTGCTTATCTTCCTGTTATTATAGCGGCCTGCTTGTTCGGGACGCGGCAGGCTGTGCTGACAGGTATCGTTTTTGGTCTAGGCAGCCTTTATAAGGCATCGGCCTCTTATGTCATGCCGCTGGATATGGTCTTTTCTCCGTTTAATAGCAGTGAGCCGCTGGCAAGCCTGTTTCTCAGCGTGGTGACGAGAGCGCTGTTTGGTCTGCTTATTGGCTTGGCCTTTGATGCTGTGCGTGGATGCAAGCGCTTTCGCAGCTGGATGTGCCTGCTTACCTTATTATCGATTCGCCTGCATTCTTTTTTAGTGTGCGGAGCGATGGGCATTTTGTTCCCGCAGTTCAACGTTACCTATGCAACATCGTTCAAGCTGGACAAATACGATTTCTGCGCTGCTTTAGTAGTGCTGTTTATTGTGCCGTGCGTATGGGAGCTGTATCACAGCCAAAAATTAGAGCATATAAAGACTTATATTGACCGTTGTAGTACAGATACATATGTGCAGCTGTCGCTGCGGAAGCGTGCCTTGTCGTTTTTTACAGTTGCTGTAACGATGACGCTTATTACGTCGGCATACTTTTCGCAGCGCACGGCGTTCATGCTGGATAAGCATGGAGTGAAAATTTCGGCGCATATCTCCGGCGATTTGCTGCATCTGCAGTTTATGTTCGTTATGGCGATTCTTGCGTTGGATTTTATTTTGATGATAGTGGTGCTGTGGGCGTATAAATATCTGATGTATAAGGAGTATCTTGGTTCTTTAGATAGCCTGACAGGTGTTATGGGACGCAAGATGTTTTTGAACAAATGTGCCGTGCTGCAAAATAGGAAAGCTTTAGTACAAAGTAAGGCACAGGGCTGGTTTTTGTTTTTTGATGTGGATGCCTTTAAGAGCGTCAACGATACATATGGCCATCTCGTTGGCGATGAGGTGCTTCGTGGCTTTGCGAGGAGACTGGACGAAGCGCTGTCGCCCTATGGCGTGGTCGGCAGGCTGGGCGGCGATGAGTTTGCGGCTATTCTGTACAAGCCGATAACGCAAAAGGAGCTGTCAGCTTTGTTAGACGACCTATATAAGCATTTGGCAGATATTCTGCCGCAGCAGAGGATTACTAGCAGCATAGGCGTCTGCTCGTTTACCTATCCGCAGGAAATCCGTAAGCTGATGTATGCGACGGATAAGGCGCTCTATAAGGCGAAGGAGCAGGGGCGTGCCTGCTATGTGTTTGGCGACGTAGAAAGCAAGGATTAACGTAAAAAAGCCGTCAGAGCGAGATGTCATGGAATGTGTTTTGCTTTTAGCTGAGCTTATGGAAGGGATGATTCATATGGAACTGTATATCGAAGCATTGGAGCGTTTAGTGAAGGATAATGGCAGAAGCTATTCTCAGGAAGAGGTAATGCAGGAGTTTGGTATTACGCGAGAGCAGCTTGACAGCTGCGATGTGGAGATAGAATGATTAGAAGCACATAAACGTAAAAAAGCCGTCAGAGCGAAAGCTCTGGCGGCTTTTGAGGTATATAGACTCGTTTTTATTCTTCCAG
>URVO01000053.1 GCA_900551335.1 uncultured Phascolarctobacterium sp. | reverse complement strand
TTATGGGCAGTATGGGTAAGGTTACTTGGGGGTATTTACCGTTTGTGTCTGTTGTCTTTATTGTTTTAACTTCCTTTTTCATATATAATTTTCGCATACTTAACGCTTCGCTTTTAGGTGAAGATATGGCATTAATACTTGGTGTATCTTTAGAAAAAAACAGAATATTTTTTTTGACAGCCGTTGCTATCTTAGTAAGTATGGTTGTAGCTGCAACAGGAATAATTGGTTTTGTTGGCCTTGTTATACCACATATAGTACGTATTATTTGTGGTAATAATCATTTAAAGTTATTGCCGTATTCTATATTGGGTGGAGCTATTTATATGTTGTGGTGTGATGTATTGGCACGAAGTCTTTTGCTAAAAACAGAATTACCAATAGGTATATTGACAGCTTTTATTGGCGGACCTTTTTTCTTATATCTTATGTGCAGTAAAAAATATGGGTTTGGTGATAAGTAATGGAAATACAGGCGGAAGCTTTGGATCTTGCTATTAATGATAAAAAAATAGTAGAAAAAATAACTTTGGAAGTAAAGAATAAAGAATTCGTTGGTCTGATAGGTCCTAATGGTAGTGGAAAATCCACGATACTACGCGCGTTATATCGTTCACTTGAGCCTCAGAGCGGCAGAATTTTTTTTGATGGCGAGGATTTAAAAACGTTATCTTTACAGCAAACGGCTCAAAGGCTTGGTGTAATGAAGCAAAACAGCAGCCTGAACTTTGATTTTAAGGTGCTGGATTTAGTATTAATGGGGCGTACTCCATATAAAAAGCCGTTGGAGCTTGATTCAGAAAAGGATTACGAGCTGGCAGAGGCGGCGCTGAAGGCTGTTGGTCTTTCTGGCTATGAGGACAGGCTGTATAATCAGCTTTCCGGTGGTGAGCAGCAGCGCGTGATGATAGCCCGTGTATTGGCCGGACAGCCGCAGACCTTGCTTCTGGATGAAATGACGAATCATTTAGATTTATATTATCAGTTTCATTTATTAGAGCTTGTTAAAAACATGGAAATTGAAGTTTTGGCGGTTATGCATGACCTGAATCTGGCTGCGAAGTTTTGCCAAAAGCTCTATCTTTTGAAGGATGGGCGGATTATTGCCTGTGGAAAAACGGAAGAGGTACTCAGCTCTCCCCTTATTGAAGAAGCCTTTAAAATAAAAATCAAGCTTTATCATGACGAGGACGGACAACTGCACCTTCTCTATAAAAACGCTTTATAGCGCTAAGGAGTGACTATCATGGATCAATATTATCAGGACAACATGCTTTTGGGCATGAACATTTATAGCTTCCTGCATCGCTATGCAGTCAATGGTAAGGTGTCGGGAAATCTTGCCTGCATCAGTGAAATTAAGAATGCTGCGGTTGTCTTATACAGTCCGCGTGGCTGCGGCTTTCACTATCGCTATCATGCGCGCAGCCGTAACAGGGCTGTTTATGAGCTGGAGTGTGCAGATTTGCGCAACAAGGACGTAATCTTTGGCGGCGAGGAAAAGCTGGCAGCTTTATTGCGCAAGGTGGAGCGAGAGCAGCAGCCTGATTTGATTTTTGTGCTGCCCTCCGTGGTGTCGGATATCGTGAATGATGATATGGAGGGCCTTGTTCACAGCCTGCAGCCGCAGTTCAAGGCGAAGCTTGTGCCGATTACGTCGCAGGTCTTTTCGCATATGGACAAAAGCAATGGGCGCAAGGCCTTGCGCGAGAAGGCTTGTCAGCAGCAGAAGCAGAAGTTTTCGTCGAGCGCAGTTTATCCGGGCTGTGGCTATGTGGAGGTCATGGATGCCTTGGTGCAGCAGGTTATGGAGCCGCAGCAGGTGCAGCCGCAAAGCGTAAACATCGAAACCTTTGTATGGGGCTATAATGGCGAGGATAAGCTGCAGGGTATGAGCGCTATGCTGCGCAAAATGGGTATTGAGGTCAATGCCTATCTGCCTGCCGCTGATTTGCAAATGCTGCAAAGGGCGCCACGGGCTGCGCTGAACATCGTGCGGCGTAAGAAGTGGGCTTTGGAGATGGAGCAGCGCTTTGGTACGCCCTTTCTGCATGTTGCCGATATGCAGGAGTGGCACGGTCTGTCAGGTATTGGCGATTTGTATAGGCAGGTGGGCGAGCAGCTTGGCTGTCGTGAGCGTGTGGAGCAGGTGCTACAGGAGGAATATAAGCAGGTCGAATCTCGCTATCAGGAGCTGCGAGCAGAGTTTGCCAAGCATAAATTCTGCCTGATTGCGCATGGCGTGGCGATGCTGCCTGAGTCTATTCGTGTTTATGAGCAGGATTATGGTCTGCCGTTGAGCAAAATCTGTATTATTATGAATCCGTCTTATCAGGCGGAGGCGGGCGTTGATGATGCGCTGATGCAGAAGTTTAAGGACAGGATTGAGCTGGCGAAGGCGGAGTATAATTGTCAGGCGGAGGTGCTTTTGGAGCCTGTTGACGACGCTTTGCGTGAGGCGGCGCAGTCCTGTGATTTTGTTATATGTAACGGACATCCGCGTTATGCTAATTTAGGCGTGCCGCTTTTATATAATTTGTTCGACAGGTCTGTGTGGACATATCAGGGATTCATAGATATTATGGAAGAGGTTCAGCAGCTTTTGCAAAGGCCGCAGCTTGTGAATGCGAGTCTGCTGCTGAGCAAGCTTGACTATGACCCTGTATTTTATCCGATGCGTCAGGAGGATGCAGATAGCAAGGCAGCGCGGGAGCTGTTTAGTAGAGTCTGGAGGCAGAGAAAATAATGAAACCATTAAGTAGCTGTGCTTTATTCGGTGCTGTCCGCGCTCTTAGCGGCATACGTGATGCGTTGATTTTGCAGCATTCTGTCGTCGGCTGTCAGTGGGGCAGCCTTGCCTTTCGCTATGCCGGCAAGCCTTATAATGTGCGTCAGGCGTCGAGCGTTATATATAATGAAGATGTTGTAAATGGCGGCGAAAAGGTTTTGCGCAAGGCGCTGCAGGAGGCAGAGCAGTTTTTTCCGCAATGCGGCGCCGTGTTTGTGGTCAGCGGCTGTGTGCCGAACATGATTGGCGACGATGTGGAGGGCGTTCTCGCTGACTGCGAGAGCAGGCAGCGGCTGTTGTCTGTGAAGGCGCCCGGCTATGCCGGTTGCATTGACAGTGGCGTGGAGGCAGCCTATCTTTCCTTGCTGCCGCTTTTGCAAAAGCCTGTACAAAGTCTTTCCGCGAGCATCAACATTTTGGGCGTGATGAATGATGATTGCTATGCCGATAATGATTTAGCTGAGCTGAAAAAATTTCTTGGCAGCAAGGTGACAGTGAACTGCACGCTGCAGGATTGCTCTCTGGCGGAGCTTGCGACGCTGCCGCAGGCAGCGCTCAATGTTTGCTTTGGCTACGGCGAAGCCTTGGCGAAAAAAATGCAGGAGCGCTTTGGCGTGCCCTATATAAAATGTGCTTATCCCTATGGCGCTGCCGGACTGCAAGGCTTTTTGCGGCAGCTGGGGCAGGAGCTGGCTGTTGATTTTACGGCGGAAATAGCCGAGTTGGAGAAGGAGGCGCAAAGGCTTGCCTATCGCTGTGCTGATTATCTGACGAATCTTTATCAGCTGCCTGTGGCGGTGGCGGCGGATAAGGCACATTTGGCAGGCATGCAGAATTTCCTGACTGACGAATTGGGCATGCGCGTGCTGCTGGCAGAGGATACGGCCAGCTTCACTCTTGATGAAATGGAGCAGGCTGTAGGCGAGAAAAAGCCTGTGCTGCTGTGCGGCTCGTCGTTCTTGCGGGCGCTGGCAGAGGAGAGGCAGCTGCCGCTGCTGCGCTTTGTTTATCCGTTGTTTGACCAGATATGCCTGACGGAAAATACACTGCTGGGGGCGCGTGGCGCGGCGTTCATTATTGAACAGCTTGTCAATGGCGCGTTGCAGCAGAATTATAAGCCTGATGGTCTGTATCATGGTTTGCGTGAAGGTATTTGTGAGGTTAGCCATGCATGAGCTTGAAACACATCCCTGCTTTACTGCGCGCTGCAGCGATTATGCTCGTATTCATCTTCCTGTAGCGCCTAAATGTAATATACAGTGCAATTACTGCCTGCGGAAATATAGCTGCGTGAACGAAAGCCGTCCCGGTGTCGTGGCGCGCGTTATGGAGCCTGAGACTGCGGCGGAATTTCGAGATGAAGGCCAAGGTGCCGAAGCTGACGGTTGCCGGGATTGCCGGACCAGGTGATGCCTTGGCGAACTGGCCGGCAGTGAGCAAAACACTGGCCTTGATTCGCAAGGCTGATAAGGACGTTTTCTTCTGCTTATCGACGAATGGCTTGTATCTGCCGCGATATGCCAAGGAAATTGCTGAGCTAGGCGTTGATTATGTGACGGTTACGGTGAACGCTTTGACTAGTAATACAGGGGCGCATATTTACAGCTTTGTTAATGATGCAGGGAAAAAATATGTCGGTCAGGAGGCGGCGGAGCTGCTGCTGAACAGACAAATGGAAGGTTTGCAGCTTTTGGGCAGCTGTGGTGTGAAGGTGAAAATCAACACGGTCGCGATTCCCGGCGTAAATATGGAGGAGATTCCTGCGATAGCAAGGCGGATGGCGGTGCTTGGCTGCAAGCTGCATAATATTTTGCCGATGTTGCCGGTGGAAGGCACGGCCTTTGCGCATCTGGCGGAGCCGGAGGCGCAGAAAATCGCTGCCTTGCGCGAGGTTTGTCAGCAGTGGATGCCGCAGATGCGGCATTGCCGCCGTTGTCGTGCAGATGCCGTCGGCACGCTGGCGGCTGCGTGCTGCGGTGAAGAGCAATAAATATATCCGAGTAATTTAAAGTCTGACTTTATTTTACTCGGATTTTTGGCGTTATGCGGCGAAAATTATGGTTGTATTACAAACAAGAATTTGCTATAATCATCTTAATGAAACCTGTATTTTAGGGCGAGGTGAAACGATATGCGTAAAGCTGTTGAGTTCAAATTGGACGATTTTCTTGGCGAAACAACGTTGTATGATAAGAAGCTGACTTTGGAAGAACGAAAGCCGAAAAGCTGGTTAAAAAGTATTAGTGCATTCGCTAATGGTGATGGCGGAACTTTATTTTTTGGAATTTCTGATGAAGATGAACTTAGAGGATTACAGGACGTGAAAAGAGCATCAGAAAAAATTAGTGAATTGATAAAAGAAAGAATGGATCCTGTCCCTAAAGACGGAAAAGATTTTATAATAGTAAATGTTGCTGCGGGGATGGAAACACCATATTATTATGTAGGGGATGGTAGTCGTATAGCATTTATCCGTATAGGAAATGAAAGTGTTCCTGCTAATGCTATTGATTTAAAACGATTAGTAATGAAGGGGAGCAAAGTAACTTTTGACAGCCTTTTATCACAATATCATATTGAAGATCTTGATTTTTCTAAACTTCGTGCTACTTATCGAATGATAACAGGGAAGAAATTTATATTAGAAGATTTTATTTCTTGTGGTTTGGCGGATACGAATCATGTGCTTTCTAATGCCGGAGTTTTGCTTGCTGATGAATCTCCTATGCGTAATTCACGTCTTTTCTGTACTCGTTGGCTTGGTCTTGATAAAGCATCTGGGATTATGGAGGCATGGGATGATCGAGAATATAGTGGCAGTTTGTTGAGTTTGCTGCAAAATGGTGTTGAGTTCATAAAAAATAACACTAAAATGCGTTGGAAAAAGCTTGCTAATAGCAGACTGGAAATGCCAGAGTATCCTGAACGTGCTGCTATGGAATGTTTGGTCAATGCGTTGATTCATCGAGATTATACGGAGCTTGGCAGCGAGGTACATATTGATATTTTTGATGATCGTATGGAGATTTATTCACCAGGCGGTATGCTTGATGGTTCGCTTGTGCAGAATCTTGATACAGATGCAGTTGCTTCAAAAAGAAGAAATCCTATAATTGCAGATCTTTTTAGCAGAATGAATTTGATGGAACGCAGAGGTAGTGGATTTAAAAAGATCAAGGGGGATTACAAGCAAGCGCATAATTATCGTGCTGAGCTAGCACCTAAATTTAAGTCTACGGCCACATCATTTTTTGTTACGTTATACAATTTGAATTATAATGTTCCTATAGAAAAAGTTGCGTTTGATGAGGGAAAAGTTGATTTTGGCTCAGAAAAAGTTGCGTTTGGTGAGGAAAAAATTGATTTTGAACCAGAAAAAGTTGATTTCGAGCCAGAAAAAGTTGATTTTGAGGTGCTTCTTGAGCAAGTGCACTTTTCAAATGTCACTAAACAAAGAATGAGAGCATTATATGATTCTATAGGTTCTAGCAATATATTTACACGAAAAACAATATTGAAAATCATGAATTTATCACCAACGTATGCTAGCAATCTTATTTCTAAAATGAAACAAATAGGCATTATAGAGATAGTTTTGGGACAAGGAAAAGGCAGGTATAAATTTAAAAAATTTGAGGGGTAACAGTTTATATCCTTAATTGCACTAATAGCATATCTTATTCCCATATTCTATTTGACTACTTCCTTCACGCTTGTTACAATTATACTTATCACATTTTATTTTGAGGAGAGCAGTAATGGTGGATTATTCAATTATTCTTTTGGCGGCTGTGGGCATTTTCACAGCGTCGCTGTTTTCTACGGTTTCGGGCTTTGGCTTTGCGCTCGTAGCGATGCCGTTTTTGACGCAGATTATGCCGGTCAAGACAGCGATTATTTTTATCATCCTGATGAATCTTTTGCTGCGTTTGATTAATATGTATCAGGTGCGCAAGGAGTTCGACTGGAATACTGTGCTGATGACGACGATTGGCAGTCTTGTAGGCATGTATCCGGGCAGCATGGTGCTGAAGCTTATGCCTGCGGCGCAGCTGGAGATTTTTCTGGGGCTGGTGCTGCTGACGGCAACGCTGCTGCTGAGCCTGTACGGTGAAGATTACCAACAAAACTGCCGGGCGTTTGGGCGCCGGTATGATTGCCGGCTTCTTTGGCGCGTCGACGAGCGTTAATGGTCCGCCGTTGGCGCTGTACTTCTTGAATGAGAAGACGGATAAAAACCTCATGCGTGCCAACCTTGTCTGGTTCTTCGGACTGAGCGGTGCGATGACGGTGGTGACGAACTATTTTGCCGGTAACGTCCACGATGTAAACTGGCCGATGCTGCTGTGCTGTACTCCGGCGATGTTCGTGGGTATTCTTGCGGGCGAGAAGCTGTTCTTCCGCGTGCCGCAGGAGCTGTTCCGCAAGCTGGCGCTGGTTGTGGTGCTGATTGGCGCTTCGATTATGCTTTACAGCGGCTGGTGTGATTTATAAAGATTCATGATGGAGTCTGCCTGAGGCGGCTCCATTTTTTTGTAACCTACGTTACACTGTGTGGACAAAAAAGAAAAATTTTGCCAAAGATAGCTTTTTTGCTTGACGATGTTTACAGATAGGAGTAGAATAACGTCAATCGCTAATATAAAGCGTAAATATTATTTTGCAGGTGAATGAAATGAACTCTGAACTGATGAACACTGCAATTGAATATGGTTTTTATTATGCTCCGGTCTTTAGCTATTATTACTATAGCACCGGTTCTTTTGCATGGGAAAAATCATATAGCTCTGTCCGTCGTCTTAGAGATATAAAATAGTATTTGCGTTTACGGCAATTACAGTTTTAGCTTTGCTTTTCAAGCAGGTTCTCTTTGCGAGGGCCTGCTTTTTTAGTAGCATGGATTGAGGATGAATAAGCTGACAGTGGCGTCAGCAAAAAGGAGATGTTTTCATGGTCATAGTATTCAAGCCAGGGGCACCGGAAGAAAATAAGGCGCGCATGAGGGCGAATCTGGAGAGCAAGGGCTTTCAGATTAACGAAATCAACGGTGTGAACATGACGATTTTCGGCATCATCGGTGACACGAGCAGCCTGGATATAAATCTGCTGCGTATTGATGATGCGGTCGACAAGGTTATGCGCGTGCAGGAGCCGTTCAAGCGTGCAAACCGCATGTTCCATCCTGCGGACAGCGTGATTGATGTTGCCGGGGTGCCTATAGGCGGACAGAAGCTGCAGGTTATCGCCGGTCCCTGCTCTGTAGAAACGCAGGAGCAGGTGACGGACATCGCCAAGTCCATCAAGCTGGGCGGTGCAAGCATGCTGCGCGGCGGTGCCTTCAAGCCACGCACCTCGCCTTATTCCTTCCAAGGACTGAAGGAGCAGGGCCTGGATTATTTGAAGAATGCGCGCAAGGAAACGGGCTTGCCGATTGTTACGGAAATTATGTCGCCGTACATGATAGAGCGCTTTGTAGAGGATGTAGATTTGATTCAGGTGGGCGCGCGTAAC
>URVO01000052.1 GCA_900551335.1 uncultured Phascolarctobacterium sp. | reverse complement strand
GAGCCGTTATGCAGGCCTGATGGAAATGCTGGCGAAGGATGGCGACATTGATGCACGCACCCGTAAGGAGCTGGCACTGGAGGCCTTCACCCATACTGCTGAATATGATGCTATGATTAGCGAATATCTGAAAAAACAACTGGAGAAATAAACCATGAATATTTTATTGATTGGCGGCGGTGGCCGTGAGCATGCTCTGGCATGGAAGCTTGTACAGAGCGGTAAGGTAGAAAAGCTGTATGCTGCTCCCGGAAATCCCGGTATGGCTCTGCTGCCGAAGGTTGAATGCATTGCTCTCAATACAGAGAATCTGGACGGCGTTGCTGATTATGCTGAGGAAAAAAGCATTGACTTGGTAGTTGTCGGCCCTGAGGCTCCGCTGGTTGCTGGTCTTGCAGATGTATGCAAGCGCCGTGGCCTGCCTGTCTTTGGTCCGTCGAAGGCTGCTGCGCAGCTGGAGGGCTCCAAGGCTTTCTCTAAAGAGATTATGGCAAAATATAATATCCCCACAGCCTTCTTTAAAATCTGCGAGGATATCGAAACTGCTAAGGCTTACATTGAAGAGAAGGGCGCACCGATTGTTGTTAAGGCCGACGGTCTTGCTGCAGGCAAGGGCGTTGTTGTTGCTATGACGAAGGAAGAGGCATTGGCTGCTGTCGATGAAATGATGGCTGACCATAAATTTGGTAATGCCGGTGCGCGTCTGGTGCTCGAGGAGTTCATGGACGGCGAGGAAGCCTCTCTGCTGGCCTTCACTGATGGCAAAACTATCGTGCCGATGATTGCTTCTCAGGACCACAAGCGCGTTTTTGACGGCGACGAGGGCCCCAATACCGGCGGCATGGGCACCTATGCTCCTGCTCCCGTTATGACCGAAGTTCTGCGCCGTAAGGCAACAGAGGAGGTACTGAAGCCTGTTATCGCTGCTATGGCAGCAGAGGGCATGCCGTATCAGGGCTGCCTCTATGCCGGCCTGATGATTAAGGGCGACAGCGTGAAGGTTGTAGAGTTCAACTGCCGCTTTGGTGACCCCGAGACGCAGGTTGTGCTGCCGCTGTTAGACGGCGACCTGGCAGAGATTATGCTGGCGTGCGCAACTGGTACCTTAGACAGCGTAAGCTTCGGCTGGTATGACAAGGCTGCTGTCTGCGTTGTTATGGCTTCCGGCGGTTATCCGGAAAGCTATGAAAAGGGCAAGGAAATCACTGGTCTTGCTGCTGCAGAGGAGGATAAGGACGTTGTAGTCTTCCATGCCGGCACGAAGGCTGATGGTGAAAAAATCCTCACGAACGGTGGCCGCGTTTTAGGCGTGACTGCTGTTGACAGCAATATCAAGGCTGCACGCGACCGCGCTTATGCCGCTGTAGAAAAAATCCACTTTGAGAAAAATTTCTTTAGAAAAGATATTGCATGGCGCGCTCTAAAGAGGTAAAATAGATAAAATTACTTGTTACCGTCTAGACGGTCGAAAAAATTTATTAGAAAAGGATGATGAAAGAAATGGCTTTTTATTATGATGAACCCGCTCATACATTTAGTGAGTATCTTTTAGTTCCCGGTTATTCTTCTGAACACTGCATTCCTGCGAATGTAGACCTGCGCACTCCGCTGGTTAAATACAAAAAAGGTGAGGAATCTGCTATCACCATGAACATCCCGATGGTTTCTGCAATCATGCAGGCTGTTTCCGGTGAAAAGCTGGCAGTTGCCCTTTCTAAAGAAGGCGGCGTTTCTTTCATCTACGGTTCTCAATCTGTAGAAGACGAGGCTGCTATGGTTGCTCGCGTTAAAGGCTATCGTGCAGGCTTTGTAAGCAGCGATTCCAACATCCGTCCGGACAGCACTTTAGCTGATATCCTGGCACTGAAGGAACGTACCGGTCACTCCACTGTTGCTGTTACCAGCGACGGCACCGTTAACGGCAAGCTGGAAGGTATCGTAACCAGCCGTGACTACCGCCCGAGCCGCATGGATCCGAACACTCTGGTTCGCGATTTCATGACTCCGATTGAAAAAATGGTTTATGCTGGCAAGGACACCACCCTGCAGCAGGCTAATGATATTATCTGGCAAGAAAAGCTCAACACTCTGCCTATCGTTGACGACGAAGGCCGTCTGCTGTACATGGTTTTCCGTAAAGACTATGCAACTCATAAGGAATATCCGTTGGAGCTGCTGGACAGCAAAAAACGTCATATCGTTGGTGCTGGTATCAACACCCGCGACTATGCTGAACGTGTTCCGGCACTCATTGATGCCGGCGTTGACGTACTGTGCATCGACTCCTCCGAGGGCTACAGCGCATGGCAGAAAATCACTCTGGACTGGATCCGTGAGCATTATGGCGACAGCGTAAAGGTTGGCGCCGGCAACGTTGTTGACGCTGAAGGCTTCCGCTTCCTGGCTGATGCAGGTGCTGACTTCATTAAAGTTGGTATCGGCGGCGGCTCCATCTGCATCACTCGTGAGCAGAAGGGTATTGGCCGTGGTCAGGCAACCGCTCTGATCGAGGTTTGTAAGGCTCGTGACGAATACTTCGAAGAAACCGGCGTATACATTCCGGTATGCTCCGACGGCGGTATCGTTTACGACTACCACATGACTCTGGCTCTGGCTATGGGCGCAGACTTCATGATGCTGGGCCGTTACTTCGCTCGTTTCGACGAAAGCCCGACCAACAAGGTTAACATCAACGGCACCTACATGAAGGAATACTGGGGCGAAGGCTCCAACCGTGCCCGCAACTGGCAGCGCTATGACATGGGCGGCGCAGCTAAGCTGTCCTTCGAAGAAGGCGTTGATTCCTACGTTCCGTATGCAGGCAGCCTGAAGGACAACGTAAACCTGACTCTGGCAAAGGTTCGTTCCACCATGTGCAACTGCGGTGCTCTGAACATCCGCGAGCTGCAGGAGAAGGCTAAGCTGACGCTTGTATCCGCAACCAGCCTGGTTGAAGGCGGCGCACATGACGTTCTGCTGAAAGAAAACTCTAACAGCAACTATCCGAAATAATGTAATATAGACTTACCGAGAGCTGTCGCTTACGCGACAGCTCTTTTTTTATCTACAAAAGCAGGAAAAATCCCCCTGCTCAACGAATAATAAAGCATTAGCCATATGTGTTTTAAGGCACGTTGGAAGGAGGAATACAATGAAAAACTTCGTAAAAAAGTACATTGCAGACCACTATGAGGATTATGTGAAGGATTTAGAGACATTGACCAATATTGATTCAGGCAATGGTGATAAAGAGGGCACAGAGGCCGCCAATAAATTTGTTGCAGAGAAGATGCAGGCTATCGGTGCGACAACAGAATTCAGATATAATGACAGAGCCTGTCATTTGATTTCTCGTCTTAAGGGCGAGGGCAAATATACGATTTTGCTCGTGGCTCACGTCGATACTGTTTTCAAAAAGGGTGAGGCTGCACGCCGTCCCTTCCGTGTAGATGAAAACAACTTTGCCTGGGGCCCTGGCGTTGGTGATGACAAGGCTACCGTAGTTGAGGTTATTCACGGCCTGCAGGCGCTGAAGGAAGCAGGCTTCAAGAATTTCAAGGAGATTATCTATTATACCAACGGTGAAGAGGAGGGCGGCTCCAAAACTGCCGAGGACATTGTTGCAGAGCTGTCGCAGCAGTCCGACTTCGCTATTATCATGGACGTTGCGCGTCCGAACTGGGGCATTGTTACTCAGCGTAAGGGCAACGCTAAATACCGCGTCGAGGTTACCGGTATCGGCGGTCATCATGGCAACGCTTCGCAGGCCTGTGCCAATGCGATTCATCAGCTTGCCTATACCATTACCGAGCTGCATAAGCTAGCCAGCCCTATGCCCGGCGACCCGGCAGACTTCACCGCTGCTTCCCTGAAGGAGCGCGGCATTGTCGATGCAGGTCAGTTCATTCCGCAGAATACGATTAACGTCGGCGTTATCGGCTCCACGAACGACAAAATCAGTGTTATCCCCGGCGATGCCTTCTGCGAGGTCAACATCCGCTGCTTCACTATCGAAGAGCAGCAGCGTCTTGATGCTGAGGTGAAGGCGCTGGAGCAGAAAATTTTTATTCCGGGAACGACGGTGAAAATCACCGGTGGCATTGTTACCGGTCCGATGCAGAAAACTGCGCAGGCGCAGAAGATGGTCGACGTTTATAAACGCATCGTGAAGGAAGAGTTTGGCGGCGAGGTTAACGAATGGGTAGCAGGCGGCCTGACGGACGGCAACCGCACGGCGAAGTTTGTGCCGACGCTGGATGCGCTGGGCGTAGAGAACTACGACGAGCATACTGACCATGAGTCTGTTGATTTGAATACTGCTGTGCCGCGTACTACGGCGTTTGCTTTGACGTTGGCGGAGCTGGCAGAGAACTTTTAAGCATAGGCGTGCGATAAAGCATCATCTGCTTCATAATCGCTCCTAGACGTACCTCTAGTACGCCGTCGTCGCGATTACTCGCATCTAATACTTTCTCCCACGCCTGCTGAGGGTAGAGAAGTTCAAGCGTAGGCGTGTGATAAAGCATCATCTGCTGAAGGCAGATAAATTTATAGTTTAATAAATATTGAGAGCGCAATCATGTCGCTCTCAATATTTTTGTGCTTTTAATCTCATCTTATGTTATAATAAAGAGGTTAAAAACTTTTTATACGAGGTGTGATGATATGTCGAAGAAAATGAATAAATACGCTGGCGACCAGCCTGTCGCTGGCTATGACCCCACAGGTCTTAGCCAATATCTTGGCTTGGGACGACCGATTGATTTTGACCAAAAGGGCAACAAGCTGGCGATGATGTGCGCTATTTTTATTTCCGTAGCCGTGACGCTGTGGAAATGCTCTACAGGCATGGACAGCACTGATGCTGTAGTCAGTGCGCTGGGTTATGCGCTGGGCTTTTTGTTCAGCTATATGCTGGCAGCGGAGCTGGACCCCGACCGTTATCTGGGCGGCTTCATCGGCGGCGGCCTGACGCTGGTGGCGTACTTCTTTATGGGGGAGGGCAACATTTTGGTAATGCTGTGGCTGCTCTTCATCCTGCGTATGCTGAACCGCAGCTCCGGTGACAGACATCGTATTATTGACAATGTGCTGATGATTGGCAGTGCTGCCTGGCTCGGTCTCGGCGGCTATTGGGTATTCCCGCTCCTGACCGGTGCGGCTTATATCCTCGAAAGCCAGATTCAGGCCGGTTATTTCCGCAGCCTTTATCTTGCAGGTATTTCTTTGGCCTGCCTGATTTTTGCTAAGTATGGCACGATAGAAAATGTTTTGTCGATGAGCAACATTATTATCATGGCTGTAGCGTTCATTATTTTCCTGCCGGAAATCCGCTGTGCTGATTTTGTGAAGGCGAAGGGTGACAAGAACGGCAAGCGTCTGTTGCCGAAGCGTCTGCAGACCATGCAGGGCTATTTCCTCATGATGCTGTTCACGCTGACCTTTATGCATGGCAACGCTATTATTCCGTCGCTGATGCCGGCCGTAGCTGCTGCAGCTGGCTGTGGCATTATGCTGGTTGTGGCGCTGGTTAACCACGAAGTATATTAAGAGAACAGCCTATAAGGCACCATCTGCTTCATCATGGCTACTAGGAGTACGCTTTGTACGCCGTCGTCGCCATTCTTCGCATCTGGTACCTTCTAGCCTGTTCTAAAAAATATAGTAAATGGAGGTAAATCTCATGGCTGAAAACAGAAAAATTAAATTTACGACTAACAAGGGTGTTTTTGTTGCAGAAATGTTCGAGGACAAAGCACCGCTGACTACGAAAAACTTTATCGAGCTGGTAGAAAAGGGCTTTTATGACGGCATTATTTTCCACCGCGTTATCGACGGCTTCATGATTCAGGGCGGCGACCCGACCGGCACCGGCATGGGCGGCCCCGGCTACAAAATTAAAGACGAGTTTGGCGAAGGACTGAAGCATGACGATGAAGGCATTTTGTCCATGGCCAATGCAGGCCCGAACACCGGCGGCAGCCAGTTCTTCATTACGCTGGCTCCGACTCCGTGGCTCAACGGTCACCATGCTATCTTCGGCAAGGTTGTTGAGGGCATGGACGTTGTACGTCTGATTGGCGTTGTGCCGACTGATTTCCGTGACCGTCCGCGTGAAGCTGTGACCATGGAAAAGGTTGAGGTAGTAAAATAAATGGCTGCCTTTGTATATATGCTGCGCTGCAAGGACGGCAGCTTATATACAGGCTGGACGAATGATGTGGCGCACCGCTTTGCTATGCATTGTGCAGGCAAGGGAGCGAAGTACACGCGCGGACGTGGACCGCTGGAGCTTGTTTATACTGAGGAGCTTGCGGATAAGGAAAGCGCACTGCGGCGTGAATGTGCTATCAAGCGTCTGGCGCGTTCTGCGAAGCTGGCGCTGGTGACGGCGTGGCTGGCAGAGCAAAATGAGGGGAAGAATGATGAAGCTGGGAGGATATGTAAATGCAAGGCAAAGTAAAATGGTTTAATGCAGAAAAGGGCTATGGCTTTATTCAAAGAGAGGGCGCGAAGGATTTGTTCGTGCATTTCTCCGGTATTAAAAGCGAAGGCTTCAAAACATTGCAGGAGGGCTGGACTGTGGAGTTCGATGTTATCACCGGCGACCGCGGCGAGCAGGCTGCAAATGTTGTGCATGTAGAGGACTAATACTGGCATAAATAAAATAAAAAGAGACTGCCCCAGTGCAGCTTTGCTTTCCGTGCAGGAAGCAGGCGACACTGGGGCAGTTTTTTTGTGCTTTATTAGTTAAGCAGTTATTTGTCAGGAAACTGCTTAGCTTTGGAGAAAGTTAGGATGCTGCTGATATTTTTCTAATACGTTATGCAGCAGGGCTTTGCTTTCGTCAAGGCTGTAGACTAGCGGACTTTCATGCAGATAAGTAAGGAAGTCATAGAAGGCCTGTACCAGACTCAGCTCTTGCAGACTGAAGATATATTGTCCTTTATCGGGACTGAAATAATAGATGATTACTTTATGCTCGTTGGGAGCACAGATGCAGATGGGGGAAGGAACAGTTAGTCTTTCACTTCTGATGATGCGTGGCGTAAAACTGCCGTCGTCGACGCTGGCAACGATAGCCTTAAGCATGGTCAGGCGCTGCGGTGGCGTGAGGTAGGAATACATAAAGTCAGGAATTTCTGTCACGCGGCCTGTTTCCATAAAGTAGTTAAGTCCTTCTAAGGTGAAAGAGATGTGTTTATTTTGGTATTGCGCATGGATTTTGGAAAAATAATCTACAATCACATTTTGCATTTCCGGTGGAATGATATCTGTATTTAACCTGTCCAGAAGGATATCATTAGGACAAAAACTAGGGAAGCAGGGCTGGTAGAAAAGCTCATAAATAGTATCTGCATCAAGGTCTTCATTCGGCGCAAATGTTGAGGCCAGATATTCTGCGGGAGTGGGGTGGAAAGTGTGGCAGATAGGTGTGGCGATGTTAAGCTGCTTTTGGAACGTTTCGTTGAGCAGATTAATCATTGACGCATCTCTGTACAGCACAGCCTTGCTCTGATCATAGGAAATAGCGATAACAAAATCACTTGTAATGATTTTGTATGGAAGAAAGCTGTTTTTATTGAACAGCGAATCGACATTTTCGTAAATATAATAGGGATGGAAAACGTCGCACTGAAACAGAATCGGTACAAGTTTTTCCAAGATATTCAGATTATAAATGGTGCTTTTATGGCCTTCGTTTTTATCGAAGACAATGATTGCCTCAACATTTGTATTATTACTATTGAAGTCAATAGAAGTAAGACAATCGTAAATATAGGTATACTCAGGCTGAACCATGATTTTCACATGGCCGCCTTTTTTATTTGTTTCCGTTTCAATAATCGCCTTGACAATACGGTTAATGTTGGAATGACCAACGATTTCTTTCAGCGCTTCATTCATTTCCAGAGTGTCTTGCGAGACTTTGGGCAGGACGAGTTTGCTGGCGGTGTTCATATCATAAAAGCTAGCAATGATTTTGCTGACGTGTTCGCGTCGAAAATAATTATCTTCACCCATATGCGTGATGTCGTAAGCACGGATAAGCTCTTCTGTTTCACTGAGGTTAAGCATTAGCGCTTTGGCAATGGCATGAATAACGCTTGCGTTAGCAGGAAGACGTTTACCGGTTTTCATATGTTGTATCAAGGTACGGTCGACACCGCTGGTTTTAGCGATATTGTAAATTGTTGTGTTTTTACTCTCTAAGTATTTTCGGAGAGTATCTGCAAAAATTGTCATACTTGAACCCCTTCCTAGGAACGATATATTACAGCTCTGTGTCTATTATAAAGGAAAATTG
>URVO01000051.1 GCA_900551335.1 uncultured Phascolarctobacterium sp. | reverse complement strand
CATAATGCATAGCTCCTTACAAATCTCAAAGCTGCTAAGGCACACTCTGTACAAAAAACAATCTGATGTGTCGGATATTTAAATTTTACCAGCATCCAAAAGGCTTCCTTACTAATCGAGCCTTCAACATATTCTTCTATATAATCCCAAATTGTGTCATCTGCCATAGGTCCTTCTACAATATCGTAACTATGCTCAAGACCACGACGACAATCAACAACAAACTGCAGCCATTCATCAGTCATTTTTTCAAATTTTAACACTTTTAAGTTGTCGTCAGGCATATACTCATATATATTTACGACATGCTTATTACGCTTCGTCAACGCCCAACGCTGTGCCTGCTTTTCTAAATTTGTACAGTAAAAACCATACCCAAAATCTTTATAAAAACCATTGGTCAATACTTTCGGATTTTTTACAATGACATTACTGCCATGAAAAAGTATAAGTTTAGAAACCATTAGACAGTCCCCCTTTCCACTCGCTTTTCTTCCCATTATATCACATACAAAAAACTGGCGCACCTTATCCTAACGCGCCAAGAACAACGAAAAAATTCACAGCTACTTTCTTGAAAAAATTCACGCTTCGTGTTATATTATAAGCAGAAAGACAACCGCCCACAAGGTGGGTTGCCGCTTAAATTTGGTTTGAAAAGCCGCCTTGTAGCTGCAAATTACAGAGGCGGTTTTTCTATGTCCGCAAAAGCAAAACATACAACGAACAAGCTGTGAAGTTTGCCGTTGTATGTTTTTTATTTTCTATATCTCTTTTATCTTACGTCCCTGCCATGCGTATAAACAGGCAGCAGCTTCGGCGACAGCTCGCCCTGCACGCCAGCCGCCTTTTCCTCTTCAGCATAACGGCGTACATGCTCCAAGCTCAGCTTGCCCAGCTTAACATTTTTCGCAGCTTCAGCAGCCTTCGTTCCGGCAATACGGCCAAAGACGATGATGTCCAGCAGGCTGTTGCCCATCAGACGGTTCGTGCCATGAATGCCGCCCACAGCCTCGCCTGCAACGAACAGGCCCGGCAGCTTGGTCTCTGCATCCTTGTCGATAAGAATACCACCGTTTTGGTAGTGCAGCGTCGGATAAATCAAAATCGGCTCCTTACGCAAATCAATACCAAACTTCGCATACATGCGCAGCATGCCCGGAATGCTCTTCGCAATCGTGCCCTCGCCATGCAGCATTTCAATCAGCGGCGTATCCAGCCACAGCGCCACGCCGTCGAGCGCCTTCACGCCCTTGCCCCGAGCCGTACACTCGCGGATAATAGACGCAGCCGCCACATCACGCGTTTCCAGCGGATGCATAAAAATCTCGCCCTCGCTGTTAACGAGCTGCGCACCAATGGAGCGCACCTTCTCAGTAACCAGCGCACCGTAAATCTGCGCCGGATAAGCAACACCGGTCGGATGATATTGGATAGCGTCAGCATAAATCAGCGGTGCTCCGGCACGATATGCCATAACAAGACCGTCCGCAGTCGCGCCGTAATGGTTCGAGGTCGGGAAGCCCTGATAATGCAGACGGCCAGCGCCGCCAGTAGCCATGATTACGCATTTTGCACGCACAACCTTGTACTCCTGCGCGTCAAAATCCCACAGCACTGCACCAGCAGCTTTGCCCTCTTCATCCAGCAGCAGCTCAACAGCAGGCGCAAACTCCAGCACAGGAATGCCGCGGTTCTGCACCTCGTCGCGCAGCACACGCATAATCTCTGCACCGGTATAATCGGCGCAGGCATGCATACGCTTACGGCTCGTACCGCCGCCATGCGTCGTCACCATCGTGCCGTCCTGCTCCTTGTCAAACATAACGCCCAGCTTGCTCAGCCAGTCAATGGCCAGCGGTCCGTTGCTTACAAGCTCTTCCAAAAGCTCCGGGATATTTTTGTAATGACCACCGCCAAAGGCATCCAGATAATGCTGCGCCGGAGAATCGTTGCCCTTATCCGCAGCCTGAATACCGCCCTCGGCCATCATGGTGTTGGCATCGCCCATGCGCAGCTTCGTCACTACGAGGACGTTTGCGCCGCCGTTGTGTGCTTCCAGTGCCGCGGACGCACCAGCACCGCCGCCGCCGATAACCAGCACATCAACGTCATAGTCCACTTTTTCTAAATCCAGCTCTACATCCTGCAGGCGGCTTTTGCCCTCCAGCAGCTGTGCCAGCTCCACCGGCACCTTCTGTCCCTTGTTTGGACCAACCTCCAGCACCTTGAAGCCCTTCGTGCTGTAGTCAGGATGGAACTCCTTGAGCAACTCCTCCTTTTCCTCTGCCGTAAAGCGCTCGATAGAAGCGTGCAGACGCTGGGCACGACTAGCTTCAACCTTCGCCATAGATTTCAACATATCTTCAGTAAATGCGCTCACCTTTCTGCACCTCCTTATTTTTCAATCTCACGCTTATTATACAGGTCTTTGATTTCGTCCAAAGGCATCTTTTTCAGCTTTTCCAGCAGCGTTACATAATCGCCATTCTCGATTTCCGCCACACGCTGAGCCAGATGCTCGCACTTCGGCGCAATATATTTACCCGTCAGGCGACGGCACAAAAGGCCGACAGCGCTATGACTGATTTGCGCCGGACAGCGAGATGCACAGATGTTGCAGCCCACGCAATCGAACGAAGCGTGCGCTGCCTTTTCATACTCGCCGCGCTGAGCATAAGCAATATATTGCATAACATTCAGGCCCTGCGGACAGCCCTTAGTGCAGGCGTTGCAGCCAATGCAGCTAAAAATCTCCGGATAAAGCTGACCGACAATATTATCGCTCGCCTTAATCTCTTCAATATTAAAGGTGCGCTTGTTGAGCGGGAAGGAATCAATCTTGCCCACGCACATGCCATCCTCCACCTTCGTCTGGCAGGAAAGCACAACCTTCAGCTCCGTGCTGCCCTGCAAACGATAAATAACAGCGCAGGCACCGCAAAAACCGCTGCGGCAGCCACAGCCGCGAATCAGCTTAAAGCCTGCATATTCCATGGCATCCATAATGGTCAGGGTTGCCGGGACGCTGTACTTTTTGCCCAGCAGATAGACAGTTACCATTTGTTCCATATGTTTTTGCTCCTTATATTTCTTCTCCAAATTATTTAATGACGTGCTCCTTGCCTGTCATATTAATACTCGTCCGGCATCTCGTCCAGCTCATCGCAAGTAAATACCGGTCCATCCTTGCACACATACTTCTTGCCGATATTGCATCTGCCGCACTTGCCCACGCCGCACTTCATGCGCAGCTCCAGCGTCGTATAAACCTGCTTCTTCTCAAAGCCCATCTCAATCAGCGCCGCCAGACACAGCTTAATCATAATCGGCGGACCGCACAGCAGCACCGTCTTATCCGGCGTAAACTTCAGGTCCTTCAGGAAATTCGGCACAAAGCCGACATTGCCCGTCCAGCCCTCCTGCTCACGGTCAATCGTCAGATGCACGCGCGTATCCTTCTGCGCCGGCCAAACATTGGTCAGCTCATCATAGCGCACAAAATCTTCCTTGCTGCGTGCGCCATAGACGATATCAATGCTGCCGTAATCCTCACGCTTATCCAGCATATAATTGATGACGCTGCGCAACGGTGCCAGACCAATGCCGCCCGCGATAAAGAGCAGGTCCTTGCCCTTTAATTTATCCTCAACGGGGAAATGATTGCCATAAGGCCCGCGCACAGCAATCTGCTGGCCCGGCTCAATATCAAAATGCAAAAAGTTCGTAATCGAGCCGCAGCGTTTAATGCTGAACTCCATATATTTTTCGTTCGTCGGTGACGAGGTTATAGAAAAAATCGCCTCGCCCTTGCCGGGAACGGAAAGAATAGCGCATTGTCCCGGCAGATGCTCAAACAGCTTGCCGCCGCCGATTTTCTCCACGCGGAAGGTTTTCACATCAGCCGTTTCCGTACAGATATCGGTTACCACGCCAATCTGCGGAATCAAGGTATCCTGACAATTACACATCCTGCTTCACCTCCGCTTTCTCTAAGGCCTTGGCAACCTTCACGATATTCAGCTGCACCGGACATTTTTGCAGGCAGCGCCCGCAGCCTACGCAGGCATATTCGCCCTCATTGTTCTCCGGGAAATAAACCAGCTTATGCATATAACGCTGACGGAAGCGCTCCAGCTTCGTCTTGCGCGGACTGCCATGTGCCATCAGCGTAAAATCCTTCGCCATGCAGCTGTCCCAGCAGCGATAGCGCTGCGTGCGCTCCTCTGTCTCCTGATAATCGCGGATATCATAGCAGTGACAGGTCGGGCACACATAGGTGCAGGTGCAGCACGACAGGCAGCCTGCCGACAGCTGCTCCCAAGCCTTGCTTTGGAAAACCTTCAGCTCATCCTTCGTCAGCTCATCGTTGACCTTAAAGCTATGCAGCGGCAGAGCACTTAAAATTTTCTGCGTCTGCTCCTGCTGCTCTTGTACCTTCTGTGCACCTTCAACGCCAGCCTCTACCAGCAGGCCGCTCGCTGCCAGCTTCGCTGTCAGCTCCTCGCCCTTTGCTGTTGTCGCCTGCCAATATAAAGCGTCACCGGCAAGCCAAGTCTGCACGTCTGTCTCCGGCGCCGCTGCCTCAATGCCAAACGCATGGCAGAAGCAGGTTTCCTCAGGAGCAGAGCAGCCCAAACCGATGAGCACGCAGCTTTCACGGCGTGCCTGATAATATGTATCAACAGGCGCTTTCAAAAACACCTTATCTAAAATTTTAAAGCTGCGCGCATCGCAGGCACGCACGCCCATAACAATCGTTGTGCCGGCAGGCGGAATATTCTGCTCCAAGGCCAGCTCCTTGCCGCTCGTCTTAAAGGTCAGCAGATTTTCTACCTGCGGAAAGAACACGTCCTTCGCACTGCGGCTTGTCAGCGGCGTCTCCAGCGCCGGCTGCACGTCCTCGCGATATTGCGCAAAGTCGACACGTCCGGCCTTGTCTGCACAGGGCAGCAGCAGCGTGCCGATATTTTGCAAGGCTGCATATAACGCAGACAGCTTATCCTTCGCTATCTTATACATGCTGCGCCCTCCCTTCTACTGCACTGTTCGCCTCCGGGTCATTTTGCTTGAAGCTGACCTGCGGCGCCGGCGTTTCGCTGTCCGCGCCAGCCTGATACTGACCGAAAAAGCTGTTAATATCCTTCATAAACTTCATGTTCAGTAGCTCCAGATGGATTCCCTGCGGACAAACGCGCGCACATTCGCCGCAGCCAGTGCAGCGTCCGGCAACGTGGAACGCACGGATGATATGATACAGCTGCTCCTCCACCTCGTCCGCATACGCTTTGCCGGCAACGGGAGCGTCCGGCTTATCAAAAATGCACTGCTCACAGCTGCACGCCGGGCAAATATCGCGGCAGGCATTGCAGCGGATGCACTTCGACAGCTCGCTCTGCCAGAAGGCAAAGCGCTCCTCTGCGCTCATCGCTTCAATCTCCTTAACCTTGGCGAACTTATCGCCGGTAAACTGCGGCACAGACAGCGGCTCGCCCAGCTCCTCGTCCGCAATTTTATAAGCAGCGCCCTTGCACATCATGCATTTGTTCAGCAGCACGTCAGCCTTCGCCAAGCGTTTTTCACCATAGGCAGTGCTCACAACAACCTCGTCGCCGTCCACGCTCACGCTGATAATGCCCTTAGCTCCGGCAGCCTTAATCTTTTTGATATCCAGCATACCGCCGCACGGCGTACCGACTGCATAAACAAGCTCACGCTTAATGCGGTTATCCTTGAGCAGCTGGTTCACGCCATAGGTATCGCAGGGCTTCAGGAAAACAGCCGTCTTCTTGCCTGCATGACTTGTTTCAATTAAATATTTGCAGAGATTGGCAGGGCAGAACTCGTTATAGACAAGCTTTTCGCACTCGTCCGCACTGCTTACGGCAGCAGGCGCATTATCGTAAAAGAATTCGCCAGCCTGCCATGCCAGCACACGCTCCACCGTGCCCTCTGCCAGCAGCTCAGCTGCACGCTTTTGCAGCAGCTTTTCTATTTTTTGCATCGCAAATCCCTCAACTTTACATTCTCACCTAATGCCGCAATATGCTCGGCAAAATCATTCATAACCTGCGCAAAGCGTGCGCCCTCAGCCGCACTAACCCATTCCACGCGGAAGCGTTCGCCGGCCACGCCCAGATAATCAAGCATGCTGAGCAGCAGCGTCATGCGACGGCGTGCATAATAATTGCCTGTCGAATAATGGCAGTCACCGGGATGGCAGCCGCACATGATAACGCCGTCTGCACCACGCTGAAAGGCACGCAGGATAAACAGCGGATTCACCCTGCAGGAGCAGGGAACCTTGATAATCTTTATATTAGCAGGATACTGCTTGCGTGCCGTTCCGGCGCCGTCCGCTCCGGCATAGCTGCACCAGTTGCAGCAGAACGCCACGATTTTCGGTTCAAATTGCTTCTTCTCTAGCATAATGCATCCACCTCTGCCAGAATTTGTTGATTAGTAAAGCCCTGCAAGTCCATAGCTCCGCAGGGGCAGGCTACCGTGCAGGCACCGCAGCCTTGGCACAGCGCCTGATTAACAACGGCAACAGTACGCGTTTCGCGCACGCCAAGCTTCGTAATAACCTGCTTGCTCTCGCCGGTAATCGCGCCGTAGGGGCAGACATGCGTGCAAGCCAGACAGCCGCTGCAAATGCTCGTATCGCACTGTGCAGTGCAGGGGTTCGTCAGCAGCTTGTCCTTCGCCAGCAGGCCGACAACCTTTACAGCCGCCGCACCGGCCTGCGAAACAGTCTCCGGAATATCCTTCGGACCTTGGCACACGCCGCTCAGGAAGATGCCTGCCGTCGGGCTTTCTACCGGACGCAGCTTCGGATGCGCCTCTACATAAAAATCGTCATTGTCGATGCTTGCCGTCAGCATTGTTGCCAGCTTACGCGCATCAGGCGAAGGCTGTACAGCTGTCGCCAGCACCACCAAATCAGGATTCAGCATCAGGTGACGACCGCTGTTCAAATCGCTGGCGAAAACGGTCAGCTTTCCGTCGCCGTCGACAACAACCTTTCCCACCTGACCACGTACATAATGCACGCCGTATTCCTCTACAGCACGGCGCTGGAACTCGTCAAAGCCCTTGCCCGGAGTGCGCACATCTATATAGAATACAGTTACATCAACATCGGGATATTTTTCGCGGATATACATCGCATGCTTGGCATTATACATACAGCAGATTTTGCTGCAATAGCTCTTGCCGCGGCCGCTCACATCACGCGAGCCGACGCAGGAAACGATGATAACCTTTTTCGGCTCCTTGCCCGTCGACGGACATACAAGATGACCTTCGGTCGGTCCCGCCGCATTCGTCAGGCGCTCCAGCTCCAGCGAGGTGATAACGTCCTTGCTGGCGCCGTAGCCATACTCGCCAAACTTGTCGAGCGGCATTGTTTCGAAGCCTGTTGCCAATACGATGGCACCATATTTTTCTGTAATCAGCTCGTCCTGCTGCGTATAATCAATCGCTCCGGCCGGGCAGACCTTCGAGCAGATACCGCATTTGCCTGTCTTGAACTTGATGCAGGCCTCGCGGTCGATAACAGGAACCTTGGGAATCGCCTGCGCAAAGGGAATATAAATTGCACCGCGATTCTTCAAGCCCATATCGAACTCGCTCGGCGTTTTGCGGGACGGACATTTTTCCGTGCAGATGCCGCAGCCGCTGCACATATCAGCCTTCACGCTGCGTGCCTTTTTGCGAATCGTCACGTCAAAATTGCCCACGAAGCCGCTCACGCTGTCCACCTCGCTATAGGTATAGAGCGTGATATTTTCATGATTAGCCGCATCCACCATCTTCGGTGTCAGAATGCAGGCTGAGCAGTCGAGCGTCGGGAAGGTTTTATCGAGCTGTGCCATACGGCCGCCAATCGTCGGCTCCTTCTCCACAATGTCTACCTTATAGCCGGCCTCTGCGATATCCAGTGCCGTCTGAATGCCCGCGATACCGCCGCCGATAACCAGCGCACGCTTCACCACCTGGCTTTCGCCGGGCTTCAGCGCTCCGTTGAAGCGCACCTTAGCGATAGCGGCCTTGGCCAATTTAATCGCCTTCGCTGTCGCTTCTTCCTTATCCTTCAATACCCAGGAGCACTGCTCACGGATATTGGCAATCTCCACCATGTAGGGATTGATTCCCACACCCTCCGCACATTTGCGGAAGGTTGCCTCGTGCATACGCGGCGAGCAGCTGCACACAACAAGTCTGTCCAGCTTATAATCTGCTACAGCCTTGCGAATCAGCTCCTGCCCCTGCTCCGAGCACATATATTTATAATCAATGGCATAGGCAACGTCCGGAATCTGGCGTACTGCCTCAACCACCTGGGCAACATCTACCGTGCCGGCGATGTTGCTGCCACACCAACAAACAAAAACACCTATCTTTTGCAC
>URVO01000050.1 GCA_900551335.1 uncultured Phascolarctobacterium sp. | reverse complement strand
CCGTCGCTTTCAGGAGCGAATGACAGAGTCAAGAATGCACGGCTGCAAAGTGATTTGACGACGATTGACCAGGCAATCCAGCTTTATCGTATGGATGAGGGCAAGGTGCCGTCGACGCTGAACGAGCTTGAAGCAGGCTATCTGAGCGGCAAGCTGGCTGATACGAAGGACGCGACAGGTGCGGCGCTTGTGTACAGTGCAGATGCAGGCGGCAGCCAATACACGCTGAGCGGCAAAAACAGCAAGGGAGAGGTTGTGAAGTCGCCTGGCAGCGGTGAAGTGAAGAATCCTTCGGATGACGGCTGAGAGACAGCGTGGCTTTGTGCTGCTGGAGGCGGCTTTGGCAGCGGCCTGCCTGCTGTGTATCTGCGCGGCGGCTGTGCCAGTTGCGACGAGTCTGCAGCAGTATTATTATAAGGCGCAGGTACGCCTGGCTGCTGATATTTTGGCGGCAGATATACGCCAGCTGCAGCAGGAAACGATGTTCTCATGTGCAAAGTATAGCAAAACGCTTTATGTCAGCAGTGATAAGCAGTCCTATAGCATTTATCTGAGCGGCAAAAACTCACCATTGTGCAAAAAGGTTACTTTCGTGGAGCTGGGGTGTACGGACGTATATTTTAGCCAGCAGCTTCAGAGCATCAGCTTTTATTTCAATGGCAGTTCAAAAAGCAGCGGTTCAATTGTCTTAAAGCATAAGCAGCTGAAAGGCTTTTACTGCAAACTTTCCCTGCAGCCGGTAACCGGCAGGGTTACGGTGACGGAATATGACGGCTAAGGGTTTTATCCTTGTGCAGGAGGCTATTATTATTTGTCTGCTTTGCTTATTATGCGCGGCGACGGCACTGATTTTTGCGCGCTGCCTGCATTTGCAGCAGCAGAATCTGGCGCTTCAGCGCAGCCTGCAGACAGCAGAGGGGGCTGTGGCAGGTGAAGAAATGACACAATTTTCTGGAGACGTTCGTTTTATCGACGGACAGAAAGATTTTCTTGAGGTGGAGGTTACAGATTATGGCAACAGGCTTACGCTTATCCGAGCGCTTACGGTTGAGGAAGCAGAGCGGCTATCTGCTGCTGGAGGTGCTTTGCAGCCTGCTGCTGGCTGCGGCGGCACTCCTGGTGCTGCTGCGGACGACTAGGGGAGGCGTGGAGAGCTTAGTTCGGGTACGTGAGCAGCTGCTGTTGGAAAATGCCAGACGGCATATTACGCTGCAGCTGGAAAAAACTTTGACGTTAGATGCTGTGAAAATAACTATTCGAGGTCAAAAGATAAATTGTGTAAGTCTGCATGGCAATAAACGTTATCTCATCTATTGTGAAAAGCAGAAGATTTTGCAGAAAACAACAACGGGCATAGGCAGCGGCGTGAATCCGTTGTCGCTGGAGGAGGTGGAGGTCAAAAATTGGCGGGCAGAAGCGCTGACAGGCAAGGACGCTGTGGTCAGCTTTACGCTCAGCAGAGGCAGGCAGAAGCTTGCTGTACGCCAACGGCTGCACTGTTATAATGCGGAGGTGGTTAGTGATGAATAACGAGCGAGGAAGCATGACACTGCCTTGTATTATTATAGCTGCCATTATGCTGGCGCTTGCGAGCAGCCTTTTGGTATTTACGACGCGCGAGTATGAGCATACACGTTCTTATGTCAGGAGCAGGCAGCTGCGGCTGCTGGCGCTTTCGACGCTGGAGCAGGCAGAACGCTTTGCTGATGGGCGGCAGGTACTCTTGGAAAAGATTTTTTTGCCGGATAAGGACAAGGTAGTCCTAATATTAAATAAAACGCAGAGCAGTGACGGTTTAATTAAGCAGGCTGAGGTGCTTGCGGAAGCAACAAGGCATAATGGCGCTATGCAGGGCTTTCGGCAGCTAAAATTTCAGCTTGCGCCTGAGCAGCAGGCTTTGGTACGTGAATACGCGATGATTGGCAAGCGTTTTACGGGGCTGGAGCATCTCGATGCGGAAGCAAGGTATATACAAGCACAAGAAGTATCACTTCCGCAGGTAAGCTTCATGGAGGGATTGAATTCTTCCGTTACAGCTAATAATATAGCCATTGATGGCTTTAGTTCAGCTTTTTATTATATCAACGGCACCTTTACCTTTCCGTCTGGTGGAAAAACGCTTTCCGGCTCGACTGTCTTTGTAACTAGAGGCAATATGCTCATAAATGCTAATACGCGCTTCCCGGGGCGTATAGCGCTTATCAGCCACAAGGGTATGATCACAATTAATAAAAACTGTCGCTTTGATAATGCGCTGCTTATGGCGCAGTCAGGTGTGTATTTAAAAGAGGGGTGCAGCTTTACAGGCTGTATTATTGCTCCTAGCATAGTCATTGAGGGGCGGGGGCGCTTTACGCCGTCTGCGGCTGTTGCAGAGCCTTTTATCAGTGCAGTTACTTTGACAAATTCATAGCATAACCTTGAATCGGGGACGCTTTGCAAACGGCGTCCCTAATTTTTCGCATTCTTCACGAAAACATCACTTGCAAATTTGCTCGTCAGCGCTTAAACTATAGATAGACAATTCCTACTTGAATACAGTGGATTGCAGCATACGAAAGGAAATATGATGGCAAATTATATTATTGGCGGACTTATCGTTGTTCTTGTGGTTTTGGCAGTGCGCAGCTATTTTGGCAATAAATATGGCTCTGGCTGCGGCAGCGGCTGTGGCAGCTGCCCTTATTCCGGAAAATGTCATACAAATAAGCAAATAAAAGATTGACAAAAAGTCATATTCGATATATGCTAATACTAGCGTATTGTAAATTTGCAAAATATACAGTACGATAAGGGTAAATCTGGCGCCGCAGCAACGAAGCTTTGCCTGCGGCTTATTTTATGATTTTCGACTGATTTGGAGGTTGCCATTGTGCATATTCAACGTGGTGCGTGGGCAGAAATAAATTTAGATGCAATTGCACATAACGTGCAGATGGCGAAGGCTAACCTGAAACCGACAACCAAATTATGTGCTGTCGTTAAGGCAGATGCCTATGGCCATGGCGCTGTGCGTGTAGCTCAGGAGGCGGCGCGTAATGGTGCTGATTTCTTCGCGGTGGCGCTCTTGCAGGAGGGCGTGAAGCTGCGCGAGGCAGGCATTGAAACACCGATTCTGGTGCTGGGCTCGATGCTGCCGGAGGTTGCGGAAATCTGTGTGCGGTATGATATCAGTCACGCAGTTTTTGATGAAGAAAGATTATATGCCTTGAATGCAGCGGCACTTAAGCTGCATACGAAGGCTAAGATACATATTAAGATTGATACGGGGATGCACCGCATTGGCGTGCATGTGCGTGACGCAGGCCGCTTTGCTAAGCTGGCTGCTTCGCTGCCCGGTATTTACATTGAAGGCGTCTTCAGTCATTTTGCGACTGCTGATGCTGATGACAAGCAGTATGCTGCCTACCAGTTTGCACGCTTTCAGGAGGCGCTGCGCCTGATTGAAGCAGAGGGCGTGCATATTCCTATTCGTCATATCGCCAACAGTGCGGCGCTGACGGAGCTGCAGGAATATCAGCTGGACATGGTGCGGCAGGGCATAACGCTCTATGGCCTGCACCCGGCGCATATGATTGACTGCTATAAGGATTTTGAGCCTGTCATGACGGTAAAAACGCAGGTGGCCTTTGTGAAAACATTGCCGCCGGGCGAAACCATCGGCTATGGCAGAACATATACACTCACAAAACCCAGCGTTATTGCAACTGTGCCTATCGGCTATGCTGACGGCGTAAGCCGCCGCCTGTCGAACAGAGGCTATATGCTGGTGAATGGCATGAAGGCACCGATTGTTGGTCGTGTGTGCATGGACCAGACGATGCTCGACGTGACGGATATTCCGGACGTCAAGCTTGGCAGTGAGGTCATCGTTTTTGGTGGTCGCGAGCTGCCGATGGAACTGGTTGCTGAGTGGGCGGATACCATCTGCTACGAAATTATTTGTGGCGTGAGTCCGCGTGTGCCGCGTGAATATGTACGTGGCAACTAATTAAATACGCTTTCCCTTATTTTATGGCTGCTGGACGCTACGGCGAAAGGCAGTCCTTTTTTATGTGTGTAAACGAAAAGCTCCGCACGAAATGTACGGAGCTTAGAGCAGCTGTTATAATTTTTCGCTCAACGGAAGCTTCACAAATAACGGACCTGCGGCGTAGCAGTCGAGGTCATAGGCCTGATAAATCATGTAGAGCGCTTTGCCGTCCTTGTCCAAAACATAATTTTCGCTGACCTTGAAGTCTGTGTTGTACGGCAGGAAGGGCGCGTCGCTGGTGGTCTTGAGGTCCTGACAGTAGACGGTAACCTTTTTGTTGAGAATATCTTGCTTCAGCTGTTCGGCGTCAAGCGGAGCGGTGAAGCGCGTATAAGGAACCTTTTTTCCGCTGGTCTTGTCGTAAACATAGCCTTGCAGATAGCTCATGCCGTGGGCAGCACTTCTATAATATTGGTAGTTGTTGAAGGTGAAGCTGACATATTGGGGATTTTCAAAATATACATCATAGCTTGTAGCGACCTGAGCTATATGTGCATCCTGCAAAAGCTTGCGGCTGTTTTGCAGCAGCTTGCTAATATCTTTATTCATGCGATGAGCAGCTTTGGCAGATGTCTGGCTAAAGACAGGGTAGTCGAACTTGAAGCGTTCGCCCTCCTCGTGCATGGTGGTTTGTGAAGCAGAAGCGCCGGCAGCAACTGAAAGCGCCAGCAGCAGACTGAGCATAATTTTTTTCATGAGAAAAACCTCCTTTTTTGCTTGCTTGATATTGGTTAGAATTGTATTTTCTAGTAATATAGTATAGAATTAAAATGTGTTTGTAAAGAGGCTTTGGGGCGCTAAAAGCAATCTTTGTGTGGCGTTAGCGTAAAGAGTCTGTGATATGAAATGAGGGAGATGTAAAAGTAAGATGATAGGGACAATTGTTAATGTGGGTGCGATACTGACGGGTTCCGTAATCGGCAGCTTTGTTAGCAGAGGTATAGATGAGCGCTATAAAACGGCACTGTTCGATGGGCTTGGCCTGGCGACGCTGGGGCTCGGCGTGAATGCTTTTGTCAGCAATCTGCCGAAGACAACGTATCCGGTGCTGTTTATCGCCAGCATTGCTATCGGTACGGTTATCGGTACGCGACTGGATATAGACGGGCGCTTCCATAGGCTGCTCGCCAGCGCGAAGGGCGGCAGCAAGCTGGCGGAGGGCTTGTCTACGGCGATTCTGCTGTTCTGCATCGGCACGCTGTCTATTCTTGGGCCGATTGAAAGCAGGCTCAATGGCAATAACACGTATCTGTTTACGAACGCGACGCTTGATTTTGTGTCGTCGATTATTTTGGGCAGCGCCTATGGCATGGGTATTGCGCTGGCGGCGCTGGTGCTGCTGCTGTGGCAGGGCAGCATTTATTTATTCGCCGGTATTATCGCGCCTTACATGACGCCTGCGCTGATGGGCGAGGTTTCGGTGCTTGGCGGCATTTTTCTCATGAGCTCAGGCTTAGGCATTTTGCAGCTGCGTGACTGCAAGACGCTGAATATGCTGCCGGCGCTGCTCGTGCCGCCGCTTTTCTATGCGCTGATAGGGTTGGTGAAGTGAGCTTTTGACCAATAACTCCTTTAAACTAAAATTATTTTTTATTGAGATGCTCTGTTGACAGATGCTAGGAATGGGTTATAATGTAAGTAACGTAATAGTGCTTTATATAAGGTCAAGGGAGCGCTGTTAAAATTTCATGTTTGAGGAGATGATATTGTGAGCAAGCATTTATCAACTTCCGTGCGGGTGCCTATTGAAGCGGATAATCCTAGTATTGTCCGTAATGAGTCGCTGTGCATCAAATGCGGTCAGTGCCGTAATGTTTGCACAAGTCCGATTGGCGTGTTGGAAACCTATGCGTTGGAGCAGACAGGAGATAGAGCTATCTGTATTCACTGCGGTCAGTGCGCCAATGTCTGTCCTGTTGGCAGCATCACAGAAGTTTATGAATATCAAAAGGTTAAGGCTGCCGTGCAGGATAAGGATAAAATCGTCATTGTCAGCACGTCGCCTTCTGTACGCGTGGCTTTGGGCGAGGAATTCGGACTGCCTAAGGGCGCGTTCGTGCAGGGGAAGATGGTGGCGCTTTTGCGGGCTTTGGGCGTAGATTATGTGCTAGATACGAACTTTGCGGCTGATTTAACAATTGTTGAGGAAGCAAGCGAGCTTCTTGCCCGTATTACAGGTGAAACAGACAAGCCGCTGCCGCAGTTTACAAGCTGCTGTCCGGCGTGGGTGAAGTTTGCAGAAACCTATTATCCTGAGCTTCTGCCACATATTTCTACAGCTAAAAGTCCGATAGGCATGCAGGGGCCGACGATAAAGACTTATTTTGCGCAGAAAATGGGCATTGATCCGAGAAAAATTGTCAATGTTGCCTTAACTCCTTGTACAGCGAAAAAGTTTGAGATTCGCCGTGAAGAAATGAATGCTGCCGGGCAGCAGCTGGGCATATCTGAGCTGCGGGACATGGATAATGTAATCACGACAAGAGAGCTGGCGCTGTGGGCGAAGGAGGCAGGCGTTGATTTCGCAGGCCTTGAGGACAGTGAGTTTGATAAGCTCATGGGCGAGGCATCTGGCGCGGGGGTTATTTTTGGCAATACGGGTGGAGTGATGGAGGCTGCGCTGCGAACAGCTTATGCCTATCTTACGGGCGAGCAGCCGCCTAAGGAAATACTCAGACTCGAGCCGGTGCGTGGCTACGCAGGTCTGCGTGAGGCCAGCGTGGAGATAGCAGGCAGGGTTATCAAGGTTGCTGTTATTCATGGAACGGAAAATGTCCGCAAGCTTATAGCTGGCGGCATTGAAAAATATCATTTTATTGAGGTTATGACCTGTCCTGGCGGCTGCATTGGCGGAGGCGGACAGCCGAAGGATTTTGCTTATGATGCTGACGCAGCACGCAAGGCACGTATCGAAGGCCTTTATGAGCGGGATACAGAGATGGAGCTGCAGCTTTCTCACGAAAATAAAGAAATTCAGCAGCTTTATCAGGAGTTTTATGGTGCGCCCTTGAGCGAGCTGGCTGAAGCTATGCTGCATACTGCTTATCAGGATCGCAGCGCAGATTTAAAAAAAGGAGAGAAAAAGAAAATGACGAAATGGAAATGTTCAATTTGTGGTTATATCTATGAAGGCGAAGAGCTGCCTGCTGATTTTGTTTGCCCTATTTGTAAGCAGGGCGCAGATAAATTTGTAAAAATTGAGGATACTCCTGCTGGCAATGAGAAAAATCCTTATGCTGGCACAAAGACAGAGAAGAATCTGTTAGAAGCCTTTGCCGGGGAGTCTATGGCTCGCAACAAGTACACTTATTTTGCTAAGGTTGCGCAGGAAGCAGGCTTTGAGCAGATTGCTGCTTTGTTCCTGCAGACAGCGGAGAATGAAAAGGAGCATGCACAGCTGTGGTTTAAGGCTTTAGGTGAGCTTGGCGATACTGCGGAAAATCTGCTGCACGCTGCTGAGGGAGAGAACCACGAATGGACGGATATGTATGTACGCATGGCCAGAGAGGCAGATGCTGAAGGCTTCCATGAGCTGGCAGAGCAGTTTCGCGGTGTAGCAGCTATTGAGAAGCGCCATGAGGAGCGTTATCGTGCTCTGCTGCACAACGTAGAGGCACAGCAGGTATTTGTTAAGAGCGAGGTTCGCATCTGGGAGTGCCGCAAGTGTGGACATATCGTTGTAGGCACAAAGGCTCCTGAGGTTTGCCCGATTTGCAAGAATCCGCAGGCTTATTTTGAAATTCATACGATAAATTATTAAGAGTGGTGGTTAGCTCGTTTCTTGCTGAGCTGCCAGAATTTCCCCTGATGTTTGCTATGAAGCTGGCGTCAGGGGATTTTTAACAGCAGACTATAAAAATGAATGAACGAATTGCGTCCAAATGGCCTAACAAAAAAGTGCCAAATGGCCTAACGAATTTCGTCCAAATGACTGAAAAGAGCTTGTAAAGCCTTGTAGGGACTAGCAGAAAAATTTCTGATTAGCCTTCTCTAAGTGTACATAACACGCCAAATGTGGTATAATAAAACAGGTTATTTCTAAAAATACATTGTATGATAATAGGATGGTGAAAAAATGAAAGTTTCTGCTGAAGACGTTAAGCACATTGCACAGCTTTCCCGTTTGACTGTTCCTGCTTCCGAAATGGAAATGTTCACCGAACAGTTCAACCAGATTCTTAACTATGCCGACATTCTTGAAAAGGTTGATACCGCTGGTATCGAGCCGACTCCGTACGTTCTGCCTGTAAGCAACGTACTGCGTGAGGACGTTGTCAAAGAAGGCGTTTCCCATGAGGAAGCACTGAAGAACGCTCCTGCTGTCCATAACGACGGCTTTAAAGTACCGCGCGTAATCGAATAAGAAGGAGGCTATTGCTGTGGATTTGTATAAACTTACTGCGCACGAGCTGCATGAGAAGCTCGTCAATAAAGAAGTAAGCTCCGTCGAATTAACTAACGCTGTTATTGC
>URVO01000049.1 GCA_900551335.1 uncultured Phascolarctobacterium sp. | reverse complement strand
CCCTGCCAATCCACGATTGAACTGCGAGATAGGTACCGTATTGTTAATTGCACTTACGACAGATGCCATAATGCTCATCTCCTTTCCAAGCTTAATTTCAATATAGCATAAGTCAAGCTATAAATCAACTTTTTTACTGATGTTTTCACTAATATTTTTATAAGTATTGCTGAAAAGCAAAAAAGCGGCGCTTTCGCGCCGCCCAAATAATACATATTTTAAGCTTTCATATTCTCTTAGGAAATCTGCCCTTCAACCACAGGAACAATATCGGCAAAACCAGCAGCGTGAACACTGTCGACGTTATCATACCGCCGATAATAACCCACGCCATGCTCACACGCGTCTCCGAGCCTGCGCTCAGTGAAAGCGCCGTTGGCAGCATACCCACCACCATCGTCAACGCCGTCATAAAAATAGGCTTCAAACGCGTCTTGCCTGCTTCTATAACCGCCGCCTTCGCCTCCATGCCTTCATGCATCAGCGTCAGCGTATAGTCAAGCAGCAGCGTGCCGTTCTTGGCTACAAGACCGTCCATAACCAAAATGCCGATGAGGGAATACAGATTTATCGTATTATGCGTCAGCAGCAAGCAGAAAATCGCGCCGATTATGCCAAGCGGCAGTGAGAACATGCGGATGAACGGCGTAAATACCGATTCATAAAGCACTGCAAGCAGCAGATAAATCAAAAGCAGCGACAGCGACAAAGCCAGCGTCATTTCCTTAAAGGAATCGTTCATTGTCGTCGCCTGACCGGAGAACTCATAGGTGCTCTTAAGCCCTGCTTTGTCAAGCTTCTGCGTCAGCTCCTTGACCACCTCGTTCAGCGGCCTGTCCGTCAGGTTGCACTGGATGTTGATAATGCGCTCTTTATTCACACGGCGGATAGTAATCGGCCCTACTCCTTCCTCGACGTCAGCAAGGTCGCCTAAGAAGACGCTGCCGCGTCCTGTCTGCACAGGGATAGCGCGTACATCATCAATATCATAGCCGCTGCCGCCGGCAAAACGCACCGCTATGTCCGTATCGTTACCACGGTTCTGCACATCGTTCGCCAGCACGCCAGCACTGCGTCCGCCAATGGCGGCGTTAAAGGACTGTGCAATATCATTGACTGTCGCGTGATAATATTTCAGCTTGTCGCGGTTTACCGTCACCTTAAGCTCAGGCATACCCTTGACATAGGAGTTCTTGATATCCTTCAGGCCAGCGGTCTGCGCAAAAATCTGCACAACCTTTTCCGAATCAGCCACCAGCTGCTCCATATCGCTGCCCTTCAGCTCCACCTGTACAGGCGAACGCACAAGGTTGCGACCGCCGGAAACGCCTGTAACCGACGACTGTATCTCGTTGACGCGCACCTTAATATCGCCAAGATTTTGTTTGGCAAAGCTGCGGATACCCTGTGCCACCTGCCACACGTCCCTGCTGCGCTCATCGCTGCTTTGCAGCGCGATAACCAGCTTGCCCATGCTCTGCGTCGTCGTAACATTCGTCATATAATGCTCGATTTCCGGCACCTTGGCAAGATAATCCTCGAATAACAGCAGCGCTTCATTCGTCTGGTCAGCATTATAGCCTGTCGGCAGCTCAATGTTCACCTGAATAGCGCTCTCATCTGTACGCGGCATGTACTCCGAGCCAACGATTCCGAGCGGCACCAGCGCCACTGCCACCGCAAAGGCTGCAGCGACTCCCAGCACCAGCTTTTTCGGCTTATCAATGCACTTACGCAGCAAAACCTCATATTTAGCAATGATCTGCGCTTCGAAATTATCCAGCCGGCTCCACAGCTTGCCCTGTGGCTCTTCCATGCCATTTTTATAAAAGCGTGAAGCCAGCATCGGCGTCAGCGTAAACGACACAACCAGCGACATCAGCGTAGCAAAAACTATCGTCATGCCGAACTGCTTAAAGAACTGGCCTGTCGCACTCTGCAAAAAGGCAATCGGCAGAAAAACGACGACATCACACAGCGTCATAGCTATAGCCGCCATACCAATCTCGTTGCGTCCCTCTTCCGCTGCTTCCTCAGCACTTTTGCCCTGCTCCAAAAAACGATGGATATTCTCCAGCACGACGATGGAGTCATCGACAAGAATACCGATACAGAGCGCCATGCCCATAAGTGACATCATATTGAAGGTATAACCCGCCAGATACATAAGGAAAAAAGTTGCAATCAATGAAGTCGGAATCGCCACCATAACTGCAAGCGACGACTTCCAGCCGCGCAGGAACAGATACAGGACAAGTCCGGTCGTAAACAAGCCCTCCAGCAAGGTTTTCAGCGTATTGCTCAAAGAATCACGCACAAAATGCGACTGGTCATAGACAACAGTGAATACATATTCCGGATAATCCTTGCGCAGCGTTTCCAGCTGACGCATAACGCCGTCGGCAGTATCGACAATATTGGCACCGCTGGCCTTATAAATCTCCAGCGACACTGCCTCATTACCATCGACGCGGCTATATGCCACAGCACGCTTATCCTTCGCCTGCACGTTAGCGACCTGCCCCAGCTCGACATACCTGCCGCCTGCGCCCTTAAGCTGCAGATGCTTTATTTCCTCCGGCGTCTTATATTGCGCCTGCAAGCGGACAGTTTTTTCTAAAGCAGCTGTATAAACAGAGCCTGAGGAAACGATAACGTTCTCCTTTTTCACTGCCGTAATAATATCCTGCAGCGTCAAGCCATAATAATTGAGCTTGTCCTTATCAGCCTCAATAGCGATTTCCTTAGCGCGGCCGCCGGTAACATCCACATCAGCTACTCCCGCCGCCTGCTGCAGCCGCTCCTTGAAGCTGCTGTCTGCCAAAGCAAAAATATCATCCAAATCATCCTTGGCGGTAGCCGCAATCTGGATAATCGGATACTCCTCAGACGAGCGCTTAAGCACTGCAGGCTCATCAATATCCTCGGGCAAATTCTTGCGGATGCGGCTAACCTTTTTCGTTGCTTCTATCGCCACCATATCAGCATCAGCCTGACTGTCCAGCTCCACAAAAATCTCGGCACGTCCTGGACGCGTCGCTGAACGTACCTGCTTGAAATGCGAAATTGAGGACAGCTCGTCCTCAATCGGCTTCGTCACCTGCTGCTCTACGGATTCCGTGCTTGCACCAGGATAGTTGACAATAACACTGATAAATTTTGAATCTACGTCCGGCAGCAGCTCTACGCCAATGCGAAAAAAGCTGATTAGGCCGAGGACGCAGATTAATATGTAAATCATGCAGATGCCTATTGGCCTTTTTATGGAAAAGCGCGTAATATTCATTACTTCGCCTCCTCCTTCGCTATCTCGACCACCATGCCGTCACGCAGACGCGCAAGATTGTCAAGAATAACCGTATCACCTACCTGCAAGCCCTGCACAAGCTCTATGCTTTCATTATTCGCGGCACCGGCAACAACAGCTACTCTCTTAGCCTTATTGCCCTGCGCCAGTACATAAACAAAATATTTGCCGTCTCGTTCGAGCACAGCCTTTTTTGGTAAATATATAGTGGATGGCTTTTGCAGGAACTGCAGCGAGCCTTTGGCAAAAAGACCGGCCTTCACTCCGGAGCCAGGCTCATCCAGCCTGATGCGTAAGGTAAATTTGTTCGTCTCCCTATTTCTCGTGGGACTCACATAAACAACTGTACCCTGGCATACTTCGCCAATCGCCTCCAGCGTCAGCTCGACCTGCGTGCCTTCGGTTACAGCGGCAGCCTCTGCCTCTGTAATATCGCAGTCCACTGTAAAACCACTGTCATCTAAAAGGGTAAGCAGCCTGCTTCCTGCAGGCGCATAGCCACCCACCTCTGCATCGCGGTAGGTAATAATACCTGCGCGTGGTGCCTTAAAAATCAAATCATGGTACTTATTTTGCGCAATAATATACTCCTGCTCACGTCTTGCGGCAATCTGCTCCTGGCGATAGACCTGCGACGGTCTGCCATCATAGCTTTGCTGCAGCGCCAGCGCCTCATATTGCGCCTTTTTATTGGCCAGCGTCTGCTCCATGCTGTCCAGCTCAGCTCTCGAAACAGCTCCCTGCGCAAAAAGCTTGCGGTAACGCTCGGCATTGACCTGCGCCAGCTTATAATCAGCCTCATAGCGCGCAATTCCTGTGCTGTAGCTTACGTCAGTCGTGGCCGCATTGGCTCCGGCCTCGGCATAGCGTGCCTGGGCCTTGAGCATTTCGGCTCGGGCATCATCAAGATGCTGCACCAGAAGAATATCTCCGGCCTGCACCTTGCTGCCCAAATCCACATTAACCTCATCGACGATACCGGCATATTTATTGACGATATCAATCTCCGCCTTGGCCTTGAGCTGGCCAAACAGATTAATGCTTTTATACAATGGTCGTCTGCTGACTACCTGCGTGTGCACGACAGGCTTCATAACAACTCTTTTGGCTGTCTGCTGGTTGGAGAGATGCTTAAGTCCCAGCGCCAAAAAAGCACCCATCACACAGATGGCGAGCAGACTAAGGAGTTTGTGTTGTACTATATATTTTTTTGCCTGAGTAAAGTTCGGGCGCAGCATTATTTGCCTGCTGCCTGAGCATCAGCAGCAACAGCCTGCTGGCAGATTTCCAGCATAGCCTCAGCAAAGCTGCCCTCGGGAATGGGCACAAATTTCAAATCCTTTACCTGATGACTCAGCAGAGTTTTCTTGCTGCCATACACGTCCATAGCCTCTACGCCGTAGGTCTTGTCCTGCAGGTTGAAGGTCATGAGGATTTCGCAATACTGCACCTTTTCCTTTTTCGCCAGCTTGCCCTTAAACTGCTCATCAAGCTTTTTCAGCATATTTTTCTCTGTGAAAACGGTTTTCGTAAGCACAGAAATAATATTTTTATCAACAACGCCATTAGTAACCTTGCTGAAGGTCAGCGAATCCATGTCATAAGCATAGACACCGACGTTATTTTCTACAACGATAGACCAGCGTGCTGCCTCCTGCTCCTCAGCAGACGGCTTCGGCATCATACTGATTTCCCAGTTTACGCCCTGCTGCTTATCCGTCTTGGTGTCTGCATCTGCGGCAAAGGCAGTTGCACAGCAAAGTAAAGTCATTAAAAGAACGAGTAATTTTTTCATGAAAGCTTCACTCCTTTGTATTTCAATATACCTATTAGTATACTATACTCTTATCATCAATTCAAATTTCTTACGATGTGAATAATATTTTCCTTAGACAAGCGCTGCAGCGTATAATAATTAGCCTGCATCGCAGCGGCAAGCTTTTTCGCGATGCCCAGCTTGATAAAATCGCTTTCCGTGTCAATAACTACAGAGGTGATTTTTGCCTTAGCAATTTTTTCAGCAATATTTATTGCGGCAGCCACAGGCTCCTTCTCGCCCTCATGCACGGCGTTCGCACGGCCATCGGTGACGACGATGAGAATCGGCTCCAGCTCACTGTCACGCTTATTCAGCAGCGCCAGCGTCTGCAACGACAGCGCCAAGCCATCGGCCAACGGTGTTTTGCCGCCAGTCGGCATTTCCGCCAAACGCTTCTGTGCCAAATCCACGCTGCGCGTAATCGGCAGCAGCAGGTCTGCCTTATCGCGGCGGAAGGCAATCATGCCCACGCGGTCGCGCTTTTGATACGCCTCCTGCAGCATATAAAAGATTGCGCCCTTGACAGCACGCATACGCTCGCGTGCGCCCATCGAGCCGCTGGCATCCACAGCAAAGAGGAAGGTGTTGCCAATACGCTTTTCGCGTACCTTCTGACGCAAATCCTCCTCCTTGATGTTGAGCGCACAGCCATTGTCCTCACGCAAGCGCTGATACGGTGCAGCAGCGCGAATCGTCGCGTCAAAGGCGAGGTCGGTGACCTTGCCCTTCGGCTGCTCTGCACGCACATAACGTCCCTGCTTCAAGTCGGTCTTCGTCACACTGCGCTTGCCGCTGCCACGGCGCACATTGCGGTCCTTACCCAAATCCAGCAGCATCTTCGGCAAGCGGAACGTTTTGTCAATATCGTCAATCTGCTCCTCCGGAGCCAAATTGCTGTTATCCTGCTCCTTCTGCTGCTCATCCTCATCTCTGCTCTCGTCATCATCCTCAGACTCATCTGCGGCATCATTATCATCAGCGCCATTATCGAGCGGCGGCGGGGGCAGCTGACTGTCCTCATCATTGTCCTGCTCATCCTCAGGCGAATTATCCTCGTCCTGCTCGCTGTCGTCCTCGCTCTGGTTATCCTCCTGCTGCTCAGGCTCTTCGCTCTGCTGCTCGGGCGGCTTGCGCATGCGGTGCGGCAGCACGAACTGCGCCGCCTCCTCGATATCCTTAGGCAGCACATAGCTGCGTCCGGCAAGAGCCGCCAGCGCCCGCGTTGCCTCCAGCAGATAAAGCTCTGCCCTGTGCCCCGCGCAATAGGCCTGAGCACACAGCTGCGCTGCCAGCATCAGCATAGCGTCCGAAGCTGCAACCCGCGGCAAAAGCTCCCTAGCAGCCGCCAGCTTCGCTGCCAGCTGCTGCGTTTCCTCAGCGTAGCGTCTGCGGAAGTCAAGTATATTCCTGCTATATGCCAAGGCGCGCTGCATAATCTCCACGCGCTCCTGCACAGCAGTCAAGGCCTGTACATCAACATACATGCCAAAGCGGTCGAGAATATGCGGCGGCAGCGTTCCCTCCTCGGGATTCATCGTCGCAATAAGCGTCGTGCGTACAGCATGACTACAGCTGATGCCGTCACGCTCCACATTATTCACGCCTGCGCTGTTCGCATCAAGCACAGCCGTCAAAAGCTCCTGACGCAGCAGGTTAGCTTCATCAATATAAAGGATATTGTCCGTCGCCCGCGCCAGAATCCCCGGTGAAAAGCGCTTCTCGCCAAGACTTACAGCATATTCGATATCAATGCTGCCAAACAGCATATCCTCCGTCACATTCAGCGGCAGCGTCAGCAGCCTGCGGCCTCCGGCAAGCTCCACACAGCTGCGTGCCAGCACAGACTTCGCCGTCCCCTTCGCCCCACCAATTAAAAGTCCCCCGGCCTTCTGGTTGACAAGAGCTATGAGAAGCGCCTTTTTCGCCTGCTCCTGCCCCACTACGGCTGTAAAGGGATAAATTGTTTCCATACGCATCACGCTGCACCTCAGCCTTCAGCATCTAAAAAGCTCTCAACCTTACTCCAGTCCAGCTCGCCCTCTTCGAACGGGCGGCGGCGCATGCGGTGCGGCAGTACAAGCTTCGCTGCCTGTTTCAGATCAGCAAGCGTTGCTTCCCTACGTCCATTGAAGGCCGCTACAGTCAGCGCCGTCTTGATAACCGTAATATCAGCGCGGTGCCCGTCTACGCCCAGCTCCACAGAAAGCTTCGCCACAGTTTCCAGCAGCTTATCAGCAATCGTCACCTCAGGCAGCAGCTTACCGGCAGCAATGATTTTCTCTGCCAGCTCCTGCTGCTCTTCGGCATAACCGGCGATAAAACCCTCTGCATCATTTTCATAAGCCAGACGGCGCTTGATAACCTCCACGCGCTGCAGCGGATCATGCTCGCCCGTAACCACAACGCTCAAGCCGAAGCGGTCAAGGAGCTGCGGACGGATATCGCCCTCCTCAGGGTTCATCGTGCCGACGAGTACAAAACGCGCCGGATGAGAATAGGACACGCCCTCGCGCTCCACCGTGTTCACACCCATAGCCGCAGCATCCAGCAGCACATCGACAACATGGTCGTCCAGCAAATTGATTTCATCAACATAGAGAATATTGCGGTTCGCCTGCGCCAAAATGCCTGCCTCAAACTTCTTCTCGCCATGCTTAATCGCATGCTCTATATCCAGCGTGCCCACAACGCGATCCTCTGTCGCGCTGACAGGCAGCTCTACAACGCGCATCTGCAGCGTTTCCTCAGGCAGACTCTCAGCTGACGCCAGCTTGGCAGCACACTCATCACACAGCTGGCTGCTGTGCGGATCACAGTGGAATTTGCAGCCCTGCACAGCAGGCAGCGGCGGCAGCAGCTCTGCCAAAGCACGGACAGCAGTTGATTTCGCCGTGCCCTTTTCACCCTTAATCAAGACGCCGCCAAGCGCAGGATTGATGACATTTAAAATTAATGAAAGTTTCATATCCTCCTGCCCAACAATCGCAGTGAACGGATAGACAGCAGTACGTTTCATGTATATTCCTCCATTTATTAAAATGCTATATCATTAAAGCACTCTTGCAAGTATACACTATCTAGCAGCTATACACGCAAGCTTTTTTTGCAAAAAATAGAAAAAAGACTAAAAGCAGCAATGCGAAAGCACAAATTCTGCTTCTAGTCTTTGGGAATCAGGGTTTAAAATATCTCTGCTTAGAGCTTTTCGGCTTTTCCGGCAGCGTCAGCGCCAGCTTTTGTGCGTCCAGCAACGGCTGCACAAGCTTCGACATGGTGTAGTATCGAGAAAAGCCTAAGAAATCAATAAGCTCCTGTCGCGAGCGCGGCACACTGCAAAACTGCAGCAGCTTTTCCTCTGTTGTCAGCGTTTCCGCAGCATAAACAGCCTGCTCCTCATGTACACCGGTCGGCACAGTCTGCGGCACATCATACATC
>URVO01000048.1 GCA_900551335.1 uncultured Phascolarctobacterium sp. | reverse complement strand
AACCTCCACAGGCGGCTTCTCACGGCGCTTGCAGACGATAACCGCCGAATCAACAGACGGTGCCGGAATGAACGAGGAAGGCGGTACGATAAAGGCAATCTCCGGCTCTGTATAATACTGAATCGCCACAGACAGCGCACCATAATCCTTGCCGCCCGGCTTTGCAGCCATACGCTCAGCGACCTCCTTTTGCACCATCGCCACCAGACGCTCCATCGGCAGACGCTTCTCCAGCAGTGCAAAAATAATCGGTGTCGTAATATAATACGGCAGATTTGCGCACACCTTGAACTCGTCCACGCCCACAGTCTGCATAATATCAACCTGCAAAATATCGCCGTTGACAATGCGCACATTATCATAGCCCTCCAGCGTCGTGTCCAGCACCGGCAGCAGACGCTTATCCAGCTCTACAGCCACTACCGCAGCGCCGCTCTCAGCCAGTCCCTGCGTCAGCGTACCGATACCGGGGCCAACCTCCAGCACCGTATCCTTATCCGACAGCTCCGCAGCCGCTACAATATTGCGCACGATATTTTCATCAATCAAAAAGTTCTGTCCCAGCTTTTTATCTGCACGCAGCTTAAAGCGGTGCAGGATGTGATTAGTCACCTGGGGAGAAGCAATTATCGGTTTATCCACGTTTCACTCTCCAATTTTTGCTAAAGCCGCCGTAAATTCCTCGCGGCTGACACCATAATGATTCAGTCTTTCCAAAAAGCGTTTGGCATTGCCGTAGCCAATGCCCAGCTCTGCTCCCAGCGCATCACGGCGTGCAGCGGCACTCGGACTGCCATTCAGATTATTTTTAAACAAATCGTTCGCCGTAAACTCCTGCTGCGGACGATATTCATGATGGCGCACCTTCGCCAGCGCTGCTAAAATCGCCTCCGGCTGCGCCTGCTCCACGCCCACATCATTGTGCGCAGTTGCCTGCACCTTCGGAATAAACGCCTGCCCGGCCTCCGGAAAACGCTCCGTCAAAAAGCGACGGATACGCTCGCCTGCGCCGTCCGGGTCAGTCAAAATAATAATGCCGCGCTTTTTATAAGCAGCCTCAATCGCACGCAGAGTGTACGGAGCCAGCGTAAAGCCGCCGGTCTCAATCGTATCTGCCTCCAGTGCCTTGCGGATAGCCACTGTATCCATTTTGCCCTCTACTACGAGCACTTCCTTGAGCATTCTTTGTCCACCTTACTCAGCTAAAATATAAATTTCTACATCGCGTCTGCCCCACTGGATAGCACGATGATAATCATTAAAGAATAAATCTACACGATGACCAAGCATGTCACCGCCTGTATCGCCGGCCATAGCAAAACCATAGCCGGGAATATACATCTTCGTATACATCGGAATAAAGCGCGGGTCGACAGCCACTATGCCCTCATAGGGCACAAGACCTATCGCCGTTCTACTGCCTGTCGCTACATAAGCAGAAGCATGCGCGTCGATTTTACGCGTATAACGCTTATAGCCATCGGGCGTATAAACGCTCATTGCCATGCCCTTGCGGATAATCTTCGTCTCCGGCTCGGCTACAGTATGACGCGTAAGCTCGGTCATCACATAAGTGCCGTCGCTGTTTTTCACACGCTTGGAAACAACCTTCTCGGTACCCTCCTTGCCGGGGTGGATAATATTCTCTGTACCAAAGTTCAGGTTATAATCCTCCTCGTACTTCACCGGGACCTCCAGAGAGGACTCAGCAAAATGCAGCTCCTCACCGGCACTCAGCACGTAAACCTCCATGTTCGCTACGAGCGGCGTAGCTGCACCGGGATAAACCTGCTCCTCCTTGAAGCGAATCTTCAAGTCCTTCAAAGCTTCACCGACAGTTTCCCTATAGGATTTATATTCCTTCGTTTCTTCACCGATGATAACCTTGAACGGCTTGCCGCGCAGAACCTCTATCACGCTGCCGTCCTGAATACGCTTGCTCTTGCCCTGCAAGCGCCAGCCGTCGCCCTGCTCCAGCACAACGCCTGCGCTGGTCAAAATTTTTGCCGGCTTCATTTCGTTCGTATTGAGGACCTTTTTCTGCCCGTCGCAGAGAACAGTCACCTCACGGCTCATGTCAAAGCCCAGCAGGAACGGCACCATCATTATCAAAAGTACGGCAGATAATAAACACTGTAAATGTAATCTGCATATATTCTTAGCCATAAAAACCTCCTTAAACGCTTATTATTTTAACATAAAAGGACTAGGACCGTCAAATTTATGACATTTTCCGCACTTAAAGCATATCCTTTAAGTGTAAATTGTTTGCATAACTCGCCAGTCACAGCGTTTAAGAAGGTTCTTATTTTGCTTATTTCGTTGTATAAAATCTTGCTGCTGCTTCTGTATAGCTACCGTCAGCGTTATACATAATGAGCGGCGGCAGAACATCTAAGCCGTAGCTGCCGCCCTTCTGCATCTCCATGAGAAAAATCCACGCCGGCTTATCCAGACGCGAATGCACCCATTGCAGGCGCTTCGGCTGCAGACCGTACTTCAAAGCCAGCTGCATGCTTTCAGCAAAGCGCTCCGGCAGCTGCACGAGTGCAAAGCGCCCACGATAGCGTACAGCAAACGCCGCCGCACGGAAAAAATCCTCCAGCGTCGAGGTCACCTCATGGCAGGCAGCAGTGCCAATCTGCCGCACGTTGCCGCCAGTGCGGTAGGGCGGATTCGCCGCCACCAGGTCCATGCTCTCCGGCTGCAGCAGCTTTTTATAATTGCGGATATCGCCATCGACAATCGTGAACTTTTCCTGCAAATTATTGTCCGTAATACTGCGACGCATCAGCTCCGTAATGCGCGGATTACAGTCAATCGCCGTCACCTGCTCCGCACCGCGGTGCTCCAGCAGCATACTGATGGCGCCGGTGCCGCAGCCCAGCTCCAGCACCTTCGCCTTGCGCACCACATGCGGAAAGTTGCCTAAGAAAACCGAGTCCGTCGTATAGGTAAACTCCTTAGCATCCTGCCAAATTTTATAGCCACAGCCAGGCAGATAATCACAGCGCACGCTGCTTTCCTGCTCACACATTGTCAGCCTGGGAAGCGTCAACTATCTCGTCCCACTCCACCTGAATCGTGTTATCCGGCGCCAGCTGTACAGCCGCAGTGCGTTCACGGCGGTTAATGCCGACAACCTTGCCCTCGCCCATCGGCGTTGCTACCTTGCTGCCCATCTTAGGAATCTCGATGCGCTCACGACGACCGCAGCCGTTGCAGCCATTCTTGCAATACATATGGTTTTCATATTTCAGACAGCACATCAGACGGCCGCAGATGCCGGAAATCTTCGTCGGGTTCAGGGACAGGCTCTGGTCCTTCGCCATGCGGATAGACACAGGCTCGAAGTCACCAAGGAAGGTTGCGCAGCACAGCGGACGACCGCAGCTGCCAATACCGCCAAGCATCTTTGCCTCATCGCGCACGCCAATCTGACGCAGCTCGATGCGTGTGCGGAAAACGGATGCCAAATCCTTTACCAGCTCACGGAAATCAATACGGCCGTCAGCAGTGAAGTAGAAAATAATCTTGTTCACATCAAATGTGAACTCTACATCAATCAAGCGCATCGGCAGCTCATGATTTTTAATCTTGCGCAGGCAGATATTAAACGCTTCCTTTTCACGGATTTTGTTTTCTGCCAGCTTCATATCATCGGCCTCTGTTGCCTTGCGCATTACAGGCTTCAGCGGAGAAATAATCTGCTTCTCCTCCACCTCACGCGGACCGATAACAACCTCGCCATATTCCACGCCGCGCGCAGTCTCGACAATAGCAAAATCGCCCTTCTGCACGCCGGTTTCTGCCGGGTCAAAATAATATATCTTACATGCCTTCTTAAAACGGATACCTACAACTGTCGGCATAATCTCACTCCTTATATGCTTCATCTATTTTCAGCGCCAGAACCTCCAGCGCCACTTTAACACCAACGAACTGCCCCAGCGCCAGATACGCCTCGCCTGTAGCCGCCAGAGCCTTTTTCAGCCCTGCGACCTGCCAGCCGCGGCATTGAGCGCGCAGCGCGTCGGTTAAATCTATATTATATATTCTATCATAAAGCTGCAATTTACACAGCAGCAAATCGCGAATTAATAATTGCCACAGCTGTACTAAAAGCTGTGCCTCTGCACGCTGCAGCTTGCCGTCGAGCCAGGTGCGCCCGGCAAGATAATTCAACGGCATATTCAGCGGCAGCGCTTCTAAAAAAGCCCACGCCTGCTTGCGATATTCCAAGACGTTATAGGCCACGCCATTTTGCTTATCGCCCTCGTAAAGCTTGAGCGCCTGCCCGATAGAACCTTCTGCCAGACGCGCCAGCACTGAGGCCTGCTCCGGCGCAATACCCTGCTCCACAAGCTTCTGCTCCACAAGCGGCAGCGCCACCGGCGCAAAGCGCAGCTGCACCACGCGCGACAATATCGTCGGCAGCAGCCTGTTCACCGAAGTCGCTATCAAAAGCAGCACCCAGCCCTCCGGCGGCTCCTCGACCAGCTTCAGCATGCTGTTGGCAGCCTCCGCCCTCATGCAGTCCACATCATCAATAATGCAGACCTTCGTCGTGCCCATGACCGGCGCAAAGGCTGTTTTGCTGATTAAAGCGCGCACCTGGTCTACCGTAATATCCTCATAGCGATTCTTTTCCGTATTGAACTCGCGCTTCACGAGCAAAAAATCAGGATGGCTGCAATCATGCGCCTCAATATTCATCAGACGGCAGGCCTCACAATGGTCTGTGCCTGTATGCGACTCGCACAACAGCGCCTTCGCAAAGACAAAGGCCAGCTCACGCTTGCCCAGACCCTCGGCACCGCAGAACAGCAGCGCATGCGGACGCTCCTGCGCCTGCAAATAATTTTTTAAAAATGCTTTTTGAGCTTCATGCCCCAGGATATGCTCCCACATCTCATTTTTCTCCATGCAGCAGAGCACTGATAGCCTGCTGTACAGAAGCAGCCACCTGCTCCTGACTGCCCTCAGCATCTATAAGCTGAAGCCGCTCCGGCTCCGCCTCCGCGAGTGCCAAAAAGCCCTTGCGCAGCGCCTGCTGAAAATCAAGTCCCTGCAGCTCATAGCGGTCGCTCACGCCGCGTGCAGCGCGGCGGCGCACCAGCACCTCCGGCCTGCCGTCAAAAACAAGCGTCAGGTCAGGCGCCATGCCTGCGCTCGCAAAACTGCACAAATTACGCAGCAGCGCCAGCTCCGCAAGGCTTTTGCCCTGCGACAGTCCCTGATAAACAAGCGTCGAATCACTGAAGCGATCGCAGAGCACAATCCTGCCAGTCTCCACCGACGGACGCAGCAGCTTATCGACATGCTCACTGCGCGCCGCCAGATACAGCAGCGTCTGCGTCGTCGTCGTCAAGGGCAGCGACGGGTCCAGCACCAGCTCACGCACCCTTTCCGCCAGCGGCGTACCGCCAGGCTCACGGCTTTCGACAACCTCATAGCCCTGCTCACGCAGCCACTTGGCAGCTAACGCCAGCTGCGTCGTCTTGCCGCCGCCATCTATGCCTTCAAATGTGATAAATAAGCCCTTCATATCTCTTCCTCAATTCTCGATAATCCGCAGCGTCTGCAAGCTGCTGTCCGCCGGTCCGCTCACCGGCAGGCCCAAAGCCTTCTGCGCTGCACAATAGGCTATGATTTCCTCTGTCACCAGCTCACCCGGCAGCAGCACCGGGATTCCCGGCGGATAGAAGCTCACCTGCTCGCCGCAAATTTTGCCGACAGCCTGCGCCAACGGCACAGCCTGCTTCTTCCGATAAAACACCTCACGCAAGGGCAGCACGGCCTGCGTCTGCGGCACACGCGCAGCGGCAAGCAGCTGCTGCGGCGCACGCTTATGCGCCTCCAGCTCGCAGAGCACCTGCTCCACACGCGCCAGCATCTCTGTATAATCCGTTGTATTATCTGCGTAGGTCACAAGGAATAAAACGTTATACGCGTCCACAAGCTCCACAGCGATGCGCGCCTTGCGTAGCGCGTCACCAACCTCCACGCCTGTATAGCCCCAGGCAGCGAAGTTCACCGTCACCTTCGTCGTATCCAGACGCAGACCGCCGCAATCGTCCTCCTCGAGCACTCGCAGGCCTGCGTGCGCCCTACACAGACTGCGCAGCTTCTGCGCTGCAATTACGGCAGTCTCGGCCATCTCGCGGCCATAGGCCTGCACCTGCGCCCTCGCTGCATCCAGCGAACCCATCAGCAGATAGTTTGGGCTCGTCGTTGTCAGGATACTCATCACATCTGCCGCACGCTGCAAATCAAGGTGCTTGCCCTGCACATGCAGCAGGCTGCACTGCGTCATCGCGCCAAGGATTTTGTGCGTGCTCTGAGCGCAGGCATCGGCGCCGCACTGCAGCGCGGACGGCGGCAGCAGCTCGCTGAAGCCAAGGTGCGGACCATGTGCCTCATCGACAAGCAGCACCGCTCCCCGCGCATGACAGATAGCAGCAATAGCCTGCACATCTGCAGCAATACCATAATAATTCGGACTCGTCAGCAGCACAGCCTTAATCGAGCTGTCAGTAAGCAAAGCCTGCTCCACTGCCTGCGGCGTAACCTGCGTCATCAGGCCAAAGTCTGCATTAAACTCCGGCTGCATATAAGTCACCTCTATGCCGCCCAAAACAAGTCCACCCGCCACGCTGCGGTGCGCATTACGCGGCAGCAGCAGCTTTTCGCCCGGGTTCAGCGCCGTCAGCAGCATCGCATGAATCGCCTGGCTCGTGCCGTTCACCGCCATAAAGCAGGCATCACTGCCATAGGTCTGCGCCGCCAGCTCCTGTGCCTCCTTGATATAGCTCGTCGGCTCATGGATATCGTCCAGCTCGCTCATCAACGAAACATCCAGCTGCACGCTCGCGCCCAGCTCGTTGCGCAGCAGACGCTGCATACCGCGCCCGCCCTTATGGCCCGGCGTATGCAGAGGATAAACATCTTCACTTTTATATCGCAGCATCGCCTCTACCAAAGGCATGGCGATAGCTTTTCCCTCTTGCCTCATAATAAGCCTCCATGTTTAGTACATCATTATATTTTATCATATCTGCCACGTTTTTCCTAACCTTTTACAAGCATTTCGTCACGTTTTTCCGCACTTTAGCCTCGCTTTTTGTAACGTTTTTCCGTGCTTTTGGCGCCTTATCTGGCACGTTTTTCCTAAAATATAAAAACCGCACCAACGCTGATATGTACCCAGTTTTCTGGACACCGCTAAAAATTTGAATAATTATATTTACATCATGGATGCTTCTCTGAATTTAGAGGGAGGCATCCATTTTGTTTTAGCTTGAATTCTTTTGTTGTTATAATAATCGATGTACTCAGCTATAGCGTTTGAAAAAGATTCAAACGAAGGGTAATCTTTTTCAAATCCGTAGAACATCTCGTTTTTTAATCTGCCAAAGAAAGTTTCCATAATGCAGTTGTCATAGCAGTTACCTTTCCTAGACATTGATTGAATGATTCCGTGCTTTTGCAATTCATTCCTATAAAATGCATTCTGATATTGCCATCCTTGATCTGAGTGCATAATAAGACCTTTTACAGAAGGAAAACGTTTAAATGCCTTTTTCAGCATGTCCTTTATTTGCGCCATATCTGGATGTAGAGAAAGATTGTAAGAGATTATTTCATTGCTGTTCATATCCAAAATCGGAGAAAGATAACATTTGCCCCAAGGCAGATTGAACTGCGATACATCGGTTGTCCACTTTTGCAGAGGTTTTTCGGTATTGAAATCTCGATTGATGATATTATCAGCAACTTTACCAATATCGCCTTTATAGGAATGGTATTTTTCCTTGGGACATTTTCCAAACAATGCAAGCTGATTCATGATTCGTTGGACACGCTTGTGATTTACTCGAAAACCTCGATTCAGAAGCTCCTTATGTACGCGCCTTACGCCATATCGCTTATTGTTCTCGTTGAAGATAACAATAATTTCGGATGATAAGTCGGCATTTCGTTCGCTGACTTTATCTGTCTTGCTAAGCTCGTAATAGTACGTTGAACGCGACAGTCCAATCGCATCCAGCAAATACTTCAGTTTGTACCCTTCTTCACGCAGTTTTTGGACGAGCGCAGCTTTTTCGCCTTGAGTTGCGCTGCGCATCTCTCTTCTCTCAAGGCGATCTCTTTTTTTACAACAGCAATCTCCGCTCTCAAGCGCTCATTTTCTGCTCTGAGCAGAATCATTTCTTCTCGTTCTGATGGAGTAAGTTCTGCCGGCTCTATTTTTTTCTTCATTTCAGGCTCCTTGGGTGGTCGTCCTTTTCGTTGTGCGACCAATCCCTGATACCCTTTAATTTTATAGCATCTAACCCACTGATACAAGAGTCCAGCGTTAATTCCTGCAGAAATAGCTGTTTCCTTATTTGACGCACCAGCTAATACTTTGGCTACAAGTTCATATTTCTCTTCTGCTGACCAAGTTTTTCTATGATTTTTATGTCTTAATGCTTCTGGACCACATTTATCTTCTATCCGAACCCAAACTCGGATTGTATTGTGAAAATTTTTTTCTGTTATATCTTTAGGCGTTTCAGGCCATTTCCCTTGTCGATATAATTCTACACACTGTCTTTTGAACTTATAGCTGTATTTCATTAAAATACCCCCAATACTGGGTGTCCAGTATTGGGGGTACATATCA